>DUJK01000103.1:6189-8976 GCA_013329925.1 Candidatus Poseidoniaceae archaeon | reverse complement strand
ACTGGCTTTGATATCGCTAGTCACGACATCATCGTTACCATGGATGCTGACTGTACTTATCCAGCAGAATTGGTACCAAAATTAGTAAAAAGACTACTTGATGAAAATTTAGAATACATTACCTGTGACCGTTTATCCCTGGCTGAGGATGGCTCAATGTCTGGATTGCATGGATTTGGCAACTGGGCGCTATCATTCACTGCTAGACTCTTGTTTGGTTATGGAATCAAGGATTCACAATCAGGAATGTGGGTGTTTAGAAAGTCTATTTTTGATAACCCTAAGATGCGGCCAACCAATGATGGAATGCCGCTATCGGAAGAGATTAAACTGTTAGCAAGGAAGCATATTGGGAAAGAAAAAGCGATAGAAATTTCTGTACCTTATCGGCCAAGAGTTGGTGATGCTGAAATCCATACGTGGGGTGACGGTTGGAAGAATTTTAAATTCTTATTTGCCAAGAGAATCGGAATGAATCGTACCAAAACACCTTGGGGTGGAAGAGAATCAAACCCTGACTCAATGAACAAGGACTTACCTGAACAGTGATTAATTCAAACCTTCTTCCTGTTCCAACTGAGACCATAAATCATTGACTACCTCAGTAATCTGTTCGACATCATCTTGGTCGACATCTGGATATTCTTTAGCGCTGGGTGGTCGCTTGAAAGTTTCCCAAGATTCTATCAAGTCGTCTTCTAGTTTATTATTTCTAAAGCGTGCTATGATTAGAGTAATCAAAATTAATGAAATAATGCCAAGTCCACCTATAATTAGTGGCGTATTGTTGCTGGTAGAATCTGGATCGTTAACGACGATTGTTTTGGAAACCTGACTTATCGTCGCACTATCACCAACTCCATCTCTGGCGGTGATTTTCAAGCTTGGGCGTCCTGATTGTTCTGGATTGACCGCGACTGAACCTGTCCATATACCATCTCCATCTAGGTCTTCTAGTGAGAAATCCCAAACTTGGATTCCATGGATTATTGTTGCTTGTACATCTTGAGTAGTCCCGTCTGGGTCGGATAAAATCACACTTACTTGCAAATCTACTAACTGATTAGTAGTAAGTTCTCCCGGAGTTACTGTGATAGATTGCTCATCTAGAACTGGGTCGGTTTTCTCAACCCGTATTTCTCTTGAGGATACTTGAGTGTTCAGCAGACTATCTCTCACAGTTAGTTCTATGAGATATTCACCTGGATTCAAAATGATTGATTCGGTGCTGCCACTCAATGTCTCGACAACTTCACCAGTTGACCTATCGATTACTTTCCATTGCCTAAATGTAATGTCAAAGTCAGCATCTGTTGATTCTTCTTCAAGGATTATAGCAACCCCACCGGTGAAAGATTGACCTTCGCTAGGGTTGATGATTACTACTTCGGGGGCTGATGGTTCAACTATCAACTCAAAGAATTCTGTTCTAACCATTCCATCAGCATCGGTAAGAGTAATTTCAATACTATGTGTTCCAGCACCCAGTTTAGACATGTGAGTAATACTAGGGTCAACATCTAGCAAAATTGGCTCTGTTAATTTGTCACTTCTAATAGTCATAGTAAACTCATCACCATCATAATCTAGTGAATTAACTGCGTTCCAGAAGATGAATTCGGATGATTTGAAAGTTTTAGTAAATTCAGGAGTTGCTAATGATAAAACTGGGGCTGATTTACTTACTTGGATAGAAGTTGTATCAGTTACTGGAGGGTTGATTCCGTCATCGATTTCTAATGTTATAGTATGTATTCCACTACTTAGCCTGGCTTGATAGAACAATCCTTCTTGATTGGTTGAAGACAATCTACCATCTAAGTCACTGGTCCATGAAACTTGAAGATATTCAGAGCCTTGAGATGCCTCAGTTTGTGAACATAGCCAGAAACCGATAGAGTTGAATGTACTGCACACTGAATCAAAATCACCCGAACCATTAGCAGATAGGATTACTAGTTCTGATGAATCATATGAGTCTGCTTGATTTGGCGATATTATCTGTGCGGATGGCGGAGAATTCAACACTGAAATCAACATTGAGGAGACTTTGTATTCCTCTACATGCTCAAGACTGTCATCGGTAACCCGCATTTCAATAGTGTGAATTCCACGAGATAAATGTCCTTGCCAAACTGTTCCTGAAGGTTCATCAGACCATTGGAGGGTACCATCTAGACTTGAGTAAAACTCAATTGCTAAATTGTCACCTTCAGGATCAACCGTTAATGACCCATCTAAAGTAACCACTGATTGACTAAAGTTATTATTTCTAATTATGGTGAAATTTGGCTCTGGTATTTCGTTATATAGATTCGTATTGTAAGCCAATTCAACTGGTGAGTTAACGCCATCATCAACAAAAATAGATAGCACGAAATCATCTTCTTCTGGCGCCGGGTTATTTTGACTAGATTCAAGCGGGAAGGTGTATTCTATGATTTCTGGGCAATTAACAATTCCTGGCGATTGAATTGGATAGATCAATCCGTAAGATGTTGTTATCCAGCAATTTAGCGCGTCACCTTCCGGGTCGTAAGTACCTGAGAGATTAACCACAACAGTACCCGTTTTGGCAATTATCAATTCATTGAATGCGTTTAAATTCGGACTAAAATCAACAAAGACAATTGGTACAAAATTAGACAACTCAATTATCCTGCTTTGTTGTACACAATGGCCTTTATCATCGCAAAGATTGACCGTAATAGTATGTATTCCATCACTGAGGGTTTGGCTAAGGCCTCCTTGATTTACTGTGAAATTGGCTGAATTACCAATATTTCC
>DUJK01000103.1:0-5797 GCA_013329925.1 Candidatus Poseidoniaceae archaeon | reverse complement strand
AACTCTACTAGCGAGCCACTAGGATAAATTGAGTCACCTTCAGGTGAATCCCAATACAAGAAAGGTGGTTGATTGTCAATTGGTAGTATACAATAAATGGTTTTGTCCCCATCCAATGAAACTGAACTGCTGTTTGATAACCCATCATAAGTACAATCAACAGTGACTGTAGTCAATGGCGAAGCTCCTGATTGAGTCCATTGTTGACCGATGAAATTGGGGAATTTCACATAGCCAATGTCATTGGTATTCTCTTGAGCATTAGGTTCAAATTGATCAAAACTAATGCCTACTGGGGCGCTTGGAATACCATTAGAATTATTATTTTGTACCCACACCTCAATGTCCCAAGCAATATCTATTTGTGCTGAGGGAGCGATAATCGCGCTTGAGAAATCAATTTGTTGTGGTTGATGTAGGTGAAGGGTAGAAAAGGCATCCAAATTAATTACAGTCGAGGAAGTTAAATCTGTGAACGAACTCCAATTTACCTGACTATTTTGCAGGATTACTGAGCCAGTGCATTGTGGTAAGATGGTGTTGTCTTGGCCCGTTAAATCACTGTGGTCAATCAGTAACAGACATGATGTCCCAGAGAGTTG
Source organism: Candidatus Poseidoniaceae archaeon (assembly GCA_013329925.1). Lineage (GTDB taxonomy): Archaea > Thermoplasmatota > Poseidoniia > Poseidoniales > Poseidoniaceae > MGIIa-L1 > MGIIa-L1 sp8734u. The sequence continues at coordinate 5,195 of DUJK01000103.1, read as the reverse complement.
AGCTCTGCTAAGTTCCGAAGGATAGTTGCCGTTATTATTTGCATTCCAAATCATACCTGAGTGATTGCCTTGGAGTACTAAAGTGTCAATGTTACCAGCAGCCCGATTAACCCTAATTGCTGGCCCGGCATCGGTGCCTTGTCTTTCTGTAATAATTAACACATCATGCATATGGAAACGGCCTCCTTGTTGCCCTAAATTTAAGCCACTATTATCGACGGTAATCGGGTCATAAGAAGGATTATTATTTTCCACTGTCAAGTGATTGAGAAACAAATCTACTGAATCCTTTACCACTACTCCTGAACCAGCAGAGTTTGATACTGTACAATGATTGCATGTCACATCACCAGAACTAGATTCTAAATCATTAGATTTCTCGAAAAATAATCCCGCTTGCTCTAGTTCATTTAATCCCAAATTACCATTTCCTATTGCAGTAAGGTTGGATAAAGTAACGTATCTTGAATCAAAAATGTGGGCTCCTGATTCACCGTTATCAGATAGATGTAAATGGTCAACTATTACAGTGGATGAATCAATATATAGGCCATCTTTGCTGTTATTGTGTAAGAACCAATTACTACCTTGCATCGCTCCTCCAGAAGTCGCAGAAACACCGGGACCAACTGATCCTGAAATCACTAAATTTTCAAATCTAGGAGCGAAGAAGGAGGACCTTATTGCCAAGCCTGCTTCATGCGCACCTTGACCTGGATCGCCAGAATCCGTGATAGTTAGATTTCTAAAGGTAGTAGATGCGTCAACAAAATATAATCGAACTCCCACTGTAGTCGAATCTTCTACTGTAGTATTCTCAAACCATGCACCCGTTGCATTAACCTCGATAGCAGCAAATCCAATTCCAGCAGTTTTGGCATTTGGACCACCAGTACCTCTAACGATAGTATTGGTGAAATCTGCAGTTTCATAATTAGTGAAATTTGTATGATTTGCTTTGTCGACATATATTCCACGGTACATCGAATTAGTGACAATACAATCCCTTACAACTGCGCGAGTAAAACCGCCATCACTAACATGTCTTATCAAAATCCCGTAGTCCGATTTATCGACCGATAGATCGGTGATTAGAGGCTGACTATCTTCAACCCAAACTCCGGCTGAAATCGCACTAGCACCTTCCGCAGTGACATTATCTATGTTGATATCTTGGTATATTCCACCAGATGAGCCCCAAATATTGAGGCCCCTAATTCGCAAATCTGTCATTGTTGCTCGCTCGACTATGGGAGTTGACCCAGCACCAACAGAAAGCCCAAGTCCATAACGCCAATCTGCATACGTGAATCCTTTACCTGCTTGATTTATGGTCAAATCGTGAATTATCGGATTGGCCGCAGAAAATAAATCAATTCCGACTCTAGATGGATTGGTGATTGTCACATTATTTATTTGAGGGTCTGAACCGTAAACTGTGATGCCATATGTCGCATCCTCGATAGTTATATTTTCGATTATCGAACCTCTGCCAGATGATGAACTGTTGAACTGAATACCATAGTGAAGTCCAGTGCCAAGTTGTGAAAACACCACTGGACAGCTATTATTTCCTTGAACTATCAGTCTACCTTCGACAAATAATCTTGTTGAAGCAGACAATTCAACTGTAGTACACGGAGATATTACTAATTCATCAGTTACACTTACAGTGTAGGATTCTGCTAACTCAATCAGTCCACTCCATGTTGTCTGTGCTTTTGTTACCGCATTATTTTCAATAGTATCACTATCAAGTGTTGTTGAATCAATGGGTAAACTCGTTAGCGGTGTCAAAACTAAGATTAATGTCATTAACAGCATAGAGAATTTTACCCTAACGACACCATCCATAAGGCTTGTTGTACAGTGTTACTTTTCAATGGTTCGTATAATTGGGCAGGGGCATGAATCACGGTTAATCTAGATAGTAAGCAATAAGAAATTGGTTGAATTGGCAAGTTCATGCCTGAGGCATTTGTCCTGTTCAAAACCCTACCTTCAAGGGAACGTGATGTATATCTAACGCTAAGTAATCATGAATTTGTTGTTGAAGTACATGCACTTTATGGTGAATATGACTTAATTGTTAGAGTTAGTTCCAGCGAATCTGGTAAACTATCAGGCATGTTGATGAGCGACTTTAGACAAATAGACGGAGTAAAAGATACTCAAACTCTGATTGCAGTAGAATATTAGGTGATTAAATGGCGATTGGATTTGTATTAATAACAACTGAACCAGGCCAAGAAAAAATGGTCCGTAAAACTCTAGAGTCAATTGATTTGGTAACCGCTGGATGGATGTTATTTGGCGAATATGACTTAATCGCTAGAATCCAAGCCGATGATGAATATGATTTAACTAGATGCATAGTAGAAGAAATCAGACCGATGAAAGGCATTGTTGATACTAAAACTCTAATCGGTGCAGAACTTTAGAGTATTGAATGTAATTTTGATTCTAAGTCTTTTGCAGCATTATGACATCCCGATTCCCGATACCTAGTTATTGATTCCTTCAATGACGACTTATCCAAGTTGCTAATCTTTGATTTGGCTAACCACCATCTAGCGCAGTAACGTAAAGCAGGGCTTGACCTAGGCAATAGGTTTGGTTTAGTTAGTTGAGTAAACATCTTGGCTGCTTGGTCTAAATTAGTTTCAATTATTGATTCGATTAATTTTAATTTCAATGACTCAGACATTAATTTATTATCGATTATTGCACAATTAGATTGCACTGATTCAACGACAGAGTCAAAATCAATAATACCATGATCGTACTGGTAAATTTTTAGTTTACTCTGCATACTAAGACATATTGGATTCTGATTGTGTTGGATACTTTCTATTGATTCAAGAATATTTACCGCATCCGACAGTTTATCTTCATCAAGTGCTAGAGTAAATTTAATCATCGATACCGCAACTAATATGACGTTTCTATTGGCTAACTTAGAGAAATCTAGTCGGTTCAAGTAAGAATTTACTTTGCGAATTAATTTATCATCTAATTTCTGATTTGGTAATCGGTCTTCCAAAATTTGAGTTGCTAAGGAAATTAGTAACTTATTTGCCTCAAAAGATGATTGATTGGCAATTAATTGTTCAACAATAATCTCGCATTGCTCTAATCTACCCTCTAATTTAGCGAGGATAAAATCCATCTCCAGTCTTTTATCCCCGGATAAAAATTCTACACTTTGCTTCAAATATTCTGCCTCATATCTGTTTGCTGCTATTTTACATGCAACATATCTCAGTGACTCATTGTTGTAATCTTGCTCAATAATGTCTTCAACCATAACAGCTAATGCTGCAGAATTATGTTCCATAACCTGTTCAAGAGAATCCGAAATTCGTTCGACAAAAATGTCCGGTGCAGATTTTGACAAGTGGTAAAAATAATTGATCAAGTTCCCGTCAACCGGGAGATTTTTCCAATGCAGAGATAGCTGTGAATGGATCTCTTGGATTTCATCACTAGAGAGATTGCTGCGAGTGACATTCCTTACTAAATGCTGCAATTCTATATCTGAATCATTGTACCATTTTAACAAACTCTGCATATCGAATTTTTCTATCAAAGGTTCGATAATTGAAAACTTAGAGTTGACCGGATTAGGCTCTAGTGACATCTGATTGAGCAACTTTTTGTCCTCCTCAGCGATGTTTTTCAACACAACATCATTGACGTAATCTATGATACCTATGGATGATTCAGGCGACTCGAAAGTGGAATCATATAATTTCAAAGCCAGAGGGTGGCGGCCTAATTTTTCGGAAATATCTGCTCTTTTAGACAACTCAATATCCTCTCCAAGCATTTCACAACATGAATCCACATCTAGTGATTCGATTTTTAGTTTCTCAAAACCAAAATCAGTATCTAAAGTATCGCGAGAAATTAAAATAAATTTCATCTTACTATGCTTCGAAATACCGCTCACTAAATCTTGTATTTTTGATTGGTGTCTTTTGTCTATAAGATGATAATCATCAATTATCAAGACCTCTTCTAGATTGGTGAAATAAAGAGCAATCGATTCAACGTCTTGAGGTATCATTGGCATAAAATTCCACACCGAGCAAATTTCTAAATAATCAGTAAATTCATTTGCTGATACCCACCTTACAGTCTTTTTATTGGCATAATGTGCAGCAATTTTCCTTACCAAAACAGATTTACCAATACCAGGCATACCAGTAATTATCAACGATTTACGACTTAGGATCTCTAAGGATTGAGCAAGCTCTGTGTTTCGACCATAGATATCAATCTGTTTGGGTGGATTACCAAATATTGACTTAGGTTTCTTAGTAGTTATATCACTAACATGAAGTTGAGAAAGATAGTCTCGCCCTGAATTTGAAATGTGATATACTTGTCTTCTTCGTGAACCCCCTCCAATCACGTGAGCCATTCTTTTTTGGACAAAACCATGTTCCTCAATTTTTGTCAAAGGAATATTTAGCGCAGAGCGTACCACGCCAATCCCCTCAGCAATTCCGGGAAGCGATAAATCACGACTAACATCCCAAGATTTTTCCATGCTAGATGGATATTCACTCAACCATTTCAGTATTCTTAACTGAGGTTGAGTTAGCATGTTGCTCATTACTGCGAGGTGATATGGGTTATCAATTGAATGTAGCAATGTATCTGCTCAAATTTGATGGTTGGCCTTTTGAGGTGGCACCTTGAGGGAAAACCATGGCGGTGGAATTGTCTTCAATCTCGTTGCCAAAAAAACCCGGAGTGTACTTGTTCAAAAACCGTAAAGGTCGGGTACTATATGTAGGAAAAGCAACTAAATTGAGTGAACGAATAAGGTCTTACTTTGCCAAAAACCCTGACCGGGCAATGATTCCTGAATTAGTCAAAAAATCTGATGATATTGAATGCATTGTTACTGCCTCTCCCCATGAAGCACTAATTTTGGAGAGACAATTGATTAGAGAACACAAACCAAGGTATAATTCAATGCTGAAGGATGACAAATCCTTCCCATACCTCGCACTTACAGGTGACGATTTACCCAGAATCCTATACTCTAGGAGACCGCCAAAAAATGCCGACATATGGGGTCCTTTTCCAAATGCTGGAGCAGCAAAACAGGTGATGAAACTACTAAGACGGCAGTTTGGTCTGCGTGATGAAAAGAATAACATCCCATTTGGCTATCTTGATTC
>DUJK01000181.1:28063-29009 GCA_013329925.1 Candidatus Poseidoniaceae archaeon | reverse complement strand
GATGAATTACCGGCTTATGGTATTGAATCAAGTCACGTCAGCGGAGTACGCAACCAACTAAACCTATCTGATGGTGACGCATTTGTATTGTGTTTAGCGCCTAGGTGGCAAGCAGATTTAGCCCTTGAAAGTGTTTTACTAAGAGCCAGAGCCGCATGGCATAGAATCCCCCAAGAAGTTCGCAATGTGGTAGTCAAGAAAGGTTCTCCAGAAGATGGTACAACCGCGCCAATGCGTCCTCTTCCAAGCGGGGCGCGAATGTACCCTGAAACAGATATTCCAACCATTTCAGTAAGCAGTTCTATGTGGCAAAGCGTGCTAGAAAATATGCCCATGACAGACCTAGAGAGGCAAGACAGGTTGAGTAAATACGATATTTCAGGCGATCAAAGTGAACAACTTCTCGCTAGAGAATTAGATGATAGTTTTGTAGAGTATCAAAACAATTTACCGGCAAAGGGCTGGGCTACAGTCTTATTGGAAAATGATGAAGTTGACCCCGCTCTTTCCAGTCTCGTTCTATTAGCAAAAGAACAGGGAGAACTTACTCGCGAAGCAATCAATGATGTAATTACAAATTTCGCTAACACTGGTGCGACCATGGCAGAAATCCAATCCTTTGCCGAACAAAACGGGTTGAAGCCAGCGGACACATCTTCTTTACAATCAGTAATAGATGCCGTAGTTCTCGAGCGAATTGATTTTGTTAAAGAGCGGGGCATGGGTGCGATAGGCCCTCTTATGGGAGTGGTTATGCAAAAGGCAGGAGCTGCAGACGGCAAGGCAGTCAGCGCTCTGCTAAAACAAGCAATCATGGATGCAACCAAGTGAATAGAATGCGAATAATTGCCACATTTTTTGCCGTGTTATTATTCCTATTAGTCCCCATTAGTGCTGCAGAATCAAATGATAATAATTGGACAAGTGAACTGACCCAGCAATGGAA
>DUJK01000181.1:11501-27682 GCA_013329925.1 Candidatus Poseidoniaceae archaeon | reverse complement strand
CTTAGGACCTCATCTTCAACAATTGATAACGGTATACCAACAATATATTCTCTAGATTTCTCTGGCAATGAGCAATGGAAAGTTAGTAATCCAAATTCAACTAAACAAGATATGTCACCAATATTATCTGTTAGTGCTGGAATTGGAGAATGTGGCAATTGGCCAGACATGCTCTTAGTTGGTTGGTCGGACGGACTTTTCCAAGCATTAAATCCGACAACCGGTAGCGTCATCTGGCAGCATAGTACAGAGTTTCTAAGTTGGGGAATAACCGGTAAAGCAACATTAGACGATGACTCAGTGATAATTCCAACAAGAACAGGAATCGATAAACTCTGTTTAGATGGTAGTATTGAATTTTCTCAACAACTAGGGCTAGGCTGGAGAAATAGTGCAACTGCGCTGGATGGGGAGTATTGGATTGGCGATGAGTCCGGAACTCTGTGGCATGTATCTGCTAACCAATCAGTAAATTCATACTCTATTGGGGAAGGAAAAATTCGTCACCAGCCGTTAATTATTGATAATGACAATTTACTAATTCATTTGCAATTGCCTACTGAAAGCGAACTACATTTGTTAGACACCACAACAGGTGAGTTAACTACCGTAGCAAAATTAGGCCCGTCTCCAGCCATGCCTGAGACAATGGGTCAATACGTAATTACTGCTGATTCCAGTTACGTGACACTGATTGATTGCTTGGATAATTGTCATTTGGTGAACCAAGTTCCTTTCAGGTCCAATGGCGAGGTATCAATACTGTTTGATGACTATATTGTCCTGCCTCATAACTCTCAAGAGGGCGGGTACGGTGTCTTCACAATTTCAGATGAAGGAGAATTATACCTCCTTGATACGCTAAATTTTGCGGACGACTGGTACGGGACAGCAGGGCTAGCAGGACAAGAGGTAAACGGGCAAAAACAAATACTGGTGGTGAACGATAATGCAAATCTTAAGTTCTTATCAACTGATTATATCTTGCCACCCGAATCAAGCAGTGTAGATTCTGATTGGACGACCATGATTGCTATGCTACTTGCTTTGATTATCATTTCAACCACCGGAATCCAACTTCTAAGGGAGCGGTTTCAATCTGCCTTCAAATTCTTTATTTTGTTCTTCACAATCTTGGTTTATTTTAGCCTTGGAGAAATAATCAGTGCTTGGGCCGATCTTGTCAATGACCCAGATGACGGTAACCCGGATGATGTTTGGTCGGAAAATTGGCCCGACGAGTGGCTGGGTACGCAGGTTGTTATTTTCGAATTTAATGAGGGGCTTATCGAGTCTGGCGGTTATGTTGGACATGAAGATGTGCTTCAATTAACCAAATACGTAACTAACGAACAAGGAATTGACATTGAGATATCCGAGACCAGTTTCGGAAAATATGTCGTAAGTATTGATGGAAAATCAGGCGAAGGGTGGGAGTATTATGTCAACGGCCAGCCGGGCGCAGTATCTGCAGAGTATCAATCAATAGATTCTAATGCAGTAGTAGTGTGGAAACAACTCTAGTTTAGGTAATGCTCAAGTCATCCAACTGCTAGGCCTGTATATGTTCCAGTCCTATGGAGTGCACGGCCCCGTTCTTGGCCCCGTTGCCGGATTGGCCATTGACGTTGTTTTGTTAGGGCTGGCTTTTTGGATGCTGGCGTCTCCAGACATGAAAAAAATCTCTAACATTCTTACCTTTGTCACTCTGATATTTGGCATCTCACTGGCAAGGATACTTATGTCGCCGTTACCTAATATTCAACCGGTAACCGTTGCATGTTTGATTATTGGAGCACAACTTGGAGCAAGGCGAGGCGTAGCATTTGCTGTATTAGTTACCATGATTTCTAACTTTATTCTTGGTGATGGGATTTGGACGATATACCAAGCAATCGGCTGGTCAACTGTGGCAATTATTGGCGCACAATCTAAACTGATTATCGATAATAAGTTACAACTTGGTAAACTATACTTTTTGGGTATTATCTCCGCCTTTTTATTCGACTTTATTGCCTCACTGAGCGTAATTGGTACAGTAAACACTGGCGAATTTATGGCCTATCTAATTAATGGCATTCCGTATGATGTAGTTCATGCACTGGGTAATGTAACAATGGCAGCATGGTTTGGAATTTGGTTCTCTAGCGTAATAACTCAATACCAATCTATGGAAGAGATAGAACAAACAGTAGTCGATGGATATGTTATCGGATCATGATGGGCCTTCCATGGCATTGGTTGTTAGGAAAGACCTCAAATTATCTGCGGGTAAGCTTGCAGTTCAATGCTCACATGCTGCAGTATCTTGTTCACTACAAGCCAAGAAAAGCGAGCAAAGAATATTCGAGCGTTGGACTAATGGCGGGGCAAGGAAAATTTGTTTATCGGTAAAGGATGAAGAAGCACTACGAATCCTGATGGGACAAGCAAAATCAGCAGGAATTATCACCAATTTAGTAAAAGATGCAGGACATACCGAAATCCCATCAGGCACTATTACAGTGCTTGGCATAGGCCCCGCCCCTAGAAGAATAATCGATCTATTAGTTGGCCAATTAAAGCCATATTAAGCAGGTGACATCAATGGGGCTGCGTTCATTTATCCACCGACTTACGGCACCAAAAAGCTCGGATTTTGTACCAAATGCTTCGTTTAAGTTGGTATTAGTGATTAATAATGATCTCAAGATGGGCAAAGGTAAAATCGCCGCTCAATCAGGTCATGCATCGGTATCTGCAACGCTAAAAATGGGCTCTAGCAAGCCTAATTTACTCGATGCTTGGTTGACATCCGGGCAAAAGAAAGTCTGCTTAAAAACCACTCATGATGAATTATTAAAACTAGAAAGCGAGGCTGGGAAACTAGGTATCCAAACAGTTCGCATTAACGATGCTGGAAAGACCCAAATCCCTAGTGGATCATTAACAGTTATTGCTTTTGGACCAGCCCAAGACGGCGAACTTGAACAATTAACTGGGCATCTAAAACTACTGTGATTTTCCGCCTAATTCATGAATGATGGCAACTTGGTTGGCTCATGCGCGAGTACAATTCGGACCGAATTGACATGAGAAGTGACACTGTGACACAACCAACAAAGGCGATGCTAGAGGCGATGATGGCAGCCAAAGTTGGTGATGATGTTTTACAAGATGACCCGACAGTCAAGGCTCTTGAAGCAAGAATTGCTGAAATGTGCGGGATGGATTCAGCATTATTTGTTCCGTCAGGAACCATGTCTAATGCGGTAGCAATTAGGGCACATACTTCCCCTGGTGATGAAATTGTAATGGAAAGAACCAGCCACATCTATCAGTATGAGGGTGGTGGTTATGCTGTAATGTCTGGCGTTTCAGTTGCTCTTGTCGATGGTAAGAAAGGCCAGTTAACTCCAGAATTATTAAGCAAGGCGATTAGAAAAGCTAAAGGCAGTTTGGGACACTACCCAGATGGTACCTTAGTGTGCGTTGAAAACACGGCTAACCGAGGTGGTGGAACATGTTACTCCCAAGACAATCTCGATGCAGTGGCCAAGACAGCGCACGAACATGGCTGTAAAGTCCACATGGATGGGGCAAGAATTTTCAATGCGTCAGTCAAGACCAATACTCCAGTTAGCCGGATGTTGAAAGAATGTGATTCAGTATCCATTTGTTTGTCAAAAGGCTTAGGGGCGCCGGTAGGAAGTCTGCTTGTTGGTTCAACAGATTTTATCGCCAAAGCCAGTCGCTGGAGAAAGATGTTTGGCGGCGGCATGAGGCAATCCGGTATCCTAGCTGCGGCTGGAATGTATGCACTTGAAAATAACATCCAACGTCTGTCTGACGACCATTCTAGAGCCAAGCGACTGGCAACTGCACTAAATGAGATGGATGAATATACTGTTGATTTGAATTCAGTTGAAACAAATATGGTTTACATCGATAGTAAAATGGGGGCTAAGGAACTAATGGCGCAACTATCTAATCACGGAATAGATGTACTAGATGTCGGGCCAACCGCAGTAAGAGCAGTAACCCATCTTCATGTCACGGATGAAGATATTGACAAGGCCATTGAAGTGTTTAGAACCATCAGTGCTTGAAGGCTCATATTCTTCTAGCAACTAGAGCGGCAGAAAATCCTGCAAGCAAAGTAATCATGACTCCAAAACCGGGTACAGATTTAGTCTCTTCATCAGCTTCATCATCCCCGATAGGCATGTTATCTTCGGCGATTGGCATGTTGAGTAAGTACACCAAATGCACTTCTAAATCATCGCCGTCATGAGGTGTTGGAATGGTAATATTTGCAGTTCCCTGAGGGTTACTTCCCAGGTCGGTAATTTGTCGCACTAAATCAAAATAAGTCCCTTGCCCGTTACTTCCACCATCAAATTCAGCAGATTGTTCAACTATCCAGGCATTAACACTCAAAATTGCTTCTGGGTATGCAGATAAATCCGCGTCTAGATTCCAAGTTATAACTCCCATATTCTCTGTTGATGGAGCCCATATAAATGACGAGGATGCCTCACCAAAATCTAGTGGGTTTTGCATCATGTCTCGGTAATCATTAACCAAACTATCAGATTCTGGCAGGCTGCCATGTTTCTTGATAGTTCCATTAATCGCAACTAGAGGCGGGCTTTCAGCACCATACCGCAAATCAAGATGTTGAGTAATGTCCTCAGACCCAAAGCCAGATTCATCTAGATCGGGATTTACATGGAATTCATATTTCTGCAACAGTCCTTCAACTTCCAGCTCATCAAGAGCATGCTCTACTTTAACACAATTAGTACACCAAGTAGCGGTGAAATCTTCAGCAACCGCTGGTAATAAACTAATTTTAGCAGTCTGATTTGATTGGTTATTTACGTCGGTATGTTGGCCGCCAAAGACTGGCCCGTTACTGGTTTCAACGGCAGGTTTTGCCACTGAGGTCGAGGCAGACATCATCACAACAAAGCAGACTAGGGAAAAAGCCAGAACCTTTCGCATATCACTCCCAAGTCAACGTTTGACTTGAACTCATCTGTAATTTGATTATGGCCTAAATATGGCATTTATTATGAAAAACGGCGGTAGTCTTCAATAACTGCCGCCAGTTTGGTGATATGTACGGGGTGTGATGAAGTGGAATTTAACAAAGGAGTCACCATTGAACCCACTCCTAGTGGGCAATTAATACCAGAGTGGCTAGTAGAAGATTTAATTGCAAACCCAAAAGCCGACAAATTGATCATTTATCCATCTGAAAATACCAGAAAAGCTTGGTTAGCAAAACTTTCCGAACACATTTCATCAATCGACACGTCAAAGCATTTGACTCTAAAGCGGTTATTCAGTTCACTTTTTCTCGACCTAAGGCTGCCAAACGTTATCGATAATGACAGTTTATTATTCACACTCGTTCATCAAAATATGGTAAAATGGGCCAACGCTGGAAAGTTCCCGTTTATGTTTACTGCCGCTGAAGATAGGAAGTGGAGCGAGTATAAAACAGAGAGATTACTTCAATTACATAAGGAGTTGAGCGAATTAAAACCTCCATGGAATTGGGACAACGATCCAGGTGTCAAAGAGTTTAGAGCGTTGCTAAAACAGCTTGAAAAGCGAACAAATAAAACACACCCACATTTGATGAAGATTCATTTGTATGATAAACTGTTAACATGCGAAGAGATTCCATTCACATTAAAGGGATTGAGTGGAATAGTAATGCTAGATCACAGCCCAGAATTTACCGAGATGGATAGAGAGTTGCTAAATTTACTTTCAAAAATGATTCCCATTCATCAGCTATGTAACCCTGGGTCTTTTCGTCTAGGTTTCCATGGGGCTTATATCGAGGATGTTGAGTGGTCTACTGAAAAGACGATACCAACCTGGTTACCAGCCCACAAAATGGCTGAGTTAACTGATGAATTAGAATGGAAGTCAGAAGCCGGAATTCAAAAGGCAACTAAATGGCACCGAATATCATTGGAAAGAAAAGAACACAACATTTCTTCGACAGTACAATTAGTTAGTGATTATCTAAAAACTACCCAAGGCGAGATAATTATCGTCGATGCTGCTGCAGATAACAACATAAATTTCTGGACAACGAGGTTGAATGATTTGGGTTTACTTTGCAATCTGCAGTCCAATAGATTACGCGAGCAATCCTCAATCGCTGGTTTGTTGAATGCTTTGAGGATGGGGGACGGTTTAGAATCATGGTCGTTTAACAAACTTAGAAGATTAATCGAAAACACTAGTTTTCCCCTAGAATATTCAGTTCTCTCAGAACTTACCCATCCGTTATTCCCTGATTGGAAACCCCACCCCCATCTAGAGATTCTACAGAATATATCACTTAATTTCCATGTCCTAGGTGGCCCCGGCGCGCTAGAGAGGTGGATGTACACTTTGTCAATTGCAAAACCGGCCCTTGGAAGCGATGAAGCAACAATGGAGCAAAAGTTCGAGGAAACACAATGGTGGTTAGCGAATATTGTGAAAATTTGGACTCCTCTCTGCCATGAGTCAAATGAACTGTCAAAAAAGGATTATATCGGCTGCTCATCATCGGCAAAATTACCATTAATAGAGCAGCCTAAAAATGGTACAGAATGGTTGAATGTGATTTTACAATCTTTAGATCTCACCAAACTGGTTTCACATGAAGCTAAATTCTCTAGAGCAATTCCAGCACTGCAAATTGTATATGAGGAACACCATCGAATTATGGGTGAACTAAATCAATTAGGACTTAAGTTACCGGAAAATTTCAATGACTTCATTTCACATATTTTGAGGATAATAGATAAAACAGAACTACCATCTACAAGAACTGAATCAAAAGATATTGTTATTTTAACTCCCGAACAAGCATTTGGAATGGAAGCAGATTTAATCATTTTATCTGGTTTAGATACGGAATCTTGGCTTATGAAAGCACCTAAAGTGCCGTGGCTTGACACTGAATCAAGACTCAAATTAGGTATACTAAACCAAGATATCGAAATCCGTAAAGCGAGGCACCACCTTAAGCACTTACTAAATGCTGCAGAGGCCGTAGTAATAATGGATAGTACGTTAGATGAGGCAGCAGGACCTTGTGCTCCGCTAGCAGAGTTTTTACAGTATCAAAAGAATCTCGGTGATTTTCAAACAATGAAGAATATACCGTCCTTTGTCAATCCAGATAATTATGATATCGATAATTCTGATAGGCCGTGGAATTTATCTGTTTCAGATAAACCTAAACAGACGGGCTGGCTTACGCCACGACCGTTTTCAATGACAATGTCAACTCGGGGCGCTACCGGTAATCGCTCAGGCGATAGAGGAAGGGACCACATCCAAAGGGCTGGACTAAAATTAGCCAACAACCAAGCTATCAATCGAGCACCGATTTCATTAACTAATCTAGCGAAATCCCACGAATATGAAATTTTTAACGATCGACTAAAACGACAACCAACTCACAAGACTCTTCAAAAAGGGGAATTCCTAGGATGGGAATCCAGAAATTTCATGGTCTCAGTCGATAATTTGATACTACGACCTTCTAAATCCCAAGCTGGAATGGTAACGATTGACGCCAAATCATGGCCACATCTTGGTAAAAAAGGGTCGAGATCGAATAGTCCTGCAATTGATCCCAGACCTTTGCCACCATTCGAATCTGGCAGTGAAGTATTTCAATCCGTAATTGGTAAAACGGCACAAAACCTCAACCAGCAATTTTGGTCTGCAAGCAGAATCCAATCTTGGTTGAGATGTCCACGGGGTGCTTGGCTTGAAAAGCACTTATTAGCAAGTCAACCAGAAGATTCTAGTGAAGATATTGATAGTAGAACAAGAGGGTTATTGGTTCACGAGATTTTGGGTCATATACTTGAAGTGCATGGTTTAGTTGTTGGTGGCTCACCAGCATCCTCGCCAATTCCTATCTTCAAAGGTAAATTAGACACAATTGAAAAATTATGGAATACATCCTTAGAATTTATCCAACAAAATGCTCCATGGTTAGCGCGAAAGAATGCGGTAGCACATCATAGATGTCGCGACATGCTAGGAATCGATTCGAGCGTTTGGCAACAACATCTAGCCGCTGAAATTGTGTTAGAACCAATTGGAAGAATTGGTAGAATGCTTGAGGCAGAACTGGCTCTCAAGAATAGTGCACCAATAGCGTGTGAATGGAACCTATCCTCCAATAGTAACGCTTGTGTCATCACAACTAAACTGAATGACAAAGCGGATTTTACTTTCCGATTATCGGGCAGAATTGACCGAGTCGACGCGGTTTTAATCTCCGATGAAAATAGAGAGCGAGCTAGGAACGATGGTATACTAAACGAACAACAGAGATGGGTTATAATTAGAGATTTAAAGAATATTGAAGGTCCTAAACAAGGTAAACAAGGTAGTCGCCATAGAACTGCGATTTTTGATGAGGTTCAATTGGCGTTATATGCTAGAGCATGGGAATATGCCAACCCAAATGATCGAGTAGTCGGGGTAGGAATAAGCGAAGTGGGCGAAGAAACCCATCACTATGTAGAGGTTGACGATTCGATTTTGAAATATCTTGCCGATATATCAATTGGGGTTGTGACGAATTATACTGCTAATCATTTCCACACTCAACAAGATGGCGGCGATAGTTACACGAGTAGATTTAGAGCTTGGATTGAGGAGAGGATTCAAACATCAGCGCGTGCTATTTCATCTGCGGAAGAAGGGAATTTTCACCCTACTCCGTGCAAACAGTGCTACTACTGTAAGACTAGTGGAATGAGCCCATCAGCAGAACTTGGGGGGGCGTAGTAATGATAACATTCAATGATAGTCAGATACTTGGTTTGGACTTAGATAAGCACATTGCTCTAGATGCGGGTGCAGGAACTGGGAAAACAACTGTAATGGCTGAAAGATATGTTCAACACCTTATCACCCCAGAGCAAAGATCTCGCATTCTCCTTCCTACTGGACCAAGAAAGCCATTACAAGGCCACGGCGCTTTTAGAGCACCTTCAACAGAACGAACCGAAATGGAGGAATGGCAAGGATTACTACCCAGCGAAGTAGTGGCAATAACCTTCACCAAGAAAGCCGCGGCAGAATTAAAGTCTCGAATTAGAGCACGCTTGGAGCGTACGCGCTCAATGCCTACGAGCAAAGATGAAGGGGTTTTTGACCCTAGAATTCGCCGGTCCGGAGATATTGAGATGTTATTGTCTTCACTAGATGAAGCCCCAATTTCTACGATTGACTCATTTTTATTGCAATTAGTTTCTCCAAACATTGATCTAGTTTCAATAAACCCTAGTAAAAAACAAATTTCTGAGGTGAGATCACCTCTTCTAATCCAAGAAACTATTCACTCAGCCTGGCGGATAAGATCGGACATTGATGCTATAGAGGCCGGAGTTCGTGCAGATGCAAGCAATTTCATTGAGTCAAGAAATCGATTGGCAATTTTAGTTGGTGGACAAGCAAGGGCTGAAGTGATACTTAATGGAATGTTAACTAAGTCACTATTTGTTGAGGAATCTAAGAGGTCCATGAAAAAACGGTCTCGACAAAAAGGTATAGAATGGGACCAATCTAAACCACTAGATACTGAAATCTTACTTGACATGTTCCTCGAACCGGCGGTAAACATAATCGATGAGTTCGCCAATAATTTACACGCTAAACTAAATTCATGGGTGGACGTGATTTTATCTGAGTATAATGCCTTGGTTTTGAGTTGCGAGACTGAGCAAGCGACTTCGGCAACTCGGTTTAATCATCTTGTAGATCTAGCACGAGAATCCTATCCAAACGATGCAAAAGGTAAATTGCAGTGGGTTTGGCTTGTCGCTTTAGCGTCTACTACATATTCAACATTGTTAAAAAATGAAATGACGTTTTTCCCCAAGGGTGGCTTACCACAACAAAATCATTGTAATGGGTGGATGCCAGGGCTATTTGCCAAGTCCAAAGTAAAAGGTGTACCGGGTCCGACCAAAACAGCTATTTTCGACGAGTTGTTGAAAATAGGGGTTGAGATGAATAACCTGCTCTCAAGTAAAGAAGGCCGGCTTTTGAGAATTCTAGGCCGCAGCTCTTTTTTGCTGAGCCCTACTTCCCAACTCCCCTTCATGGATTCTGACTGCGAGTTGAGAGCCCAATCAATCAACGATGAGTTACAAGACGTTGCTCCAAAAGGCAAGTTGTCGATTTCTAAGGAACTTCAATCAACGATACTTTCTGATTTGCTAATCGTTCATTCCGGCTGTCAAGATATTATGAAATTGAAGAAATCAAACGAAGGAGTCCATGATTTTGATGACATTCAAAGGTTGGCTGCTGATTTATTATTAGCTAGGTGCCCTGATTCCGTTCGCTATGAATATCCACCAAGCGTCGTAGATGCGTTGGATAGTTTAGACGATGAACCTTGGTTAGATTCACACATCTATTCCGCATTAAGATTAGCAGAAAACTTCCCTAAGTGCCATGAGGATTTGCAAAATAGATTTACAGTTCTTCAAACGATTCGCAGAAGATACGGTGCGTTCATCATCGATGAATATCAAGATACTAATCCAGCCCATTTCAGACTATTATCTAGGTTATGGGGCCGAAGAAAACATGAGGCCGGCGACCCAGAACCCCCCCCGGGTCCTTGGGATCCGACAATCTGTATTGTCGGTGATATGAAGCAAAGCATATATCGATTTAGACAGGCAGAAGTTACCGTAATGCAGAGAACTGTAGCCAATATCAAGATAGTTAATCAAACTGAATTTTCCGAACCAAGGCTTCTACATCTGCGAAAGGAAAACCACGGTAGAGATCCTCGACCAGTTGGTGCAGGCGGTGAAATAGGATCTTTTTCTAATGATCATTTAGGTGAGTCGGGTCCGCAAAAATCAATGCCATGGCAACACATTTCAGCAGCGTTCGAAGACTCTCCAAAAGAGTTTAAGCACTATATTCCAATTTCAAAAGATAGACTTACTAATAGAAATTTAGGGCACATAGATCTTACATCTAATCATAGAACTTTACACAATTTGATGCTAACAATGAATGGTATCTTCAGTGATGTTTTTGATTCAAGGCATCATATATTGCCGGGCGACTGGCATGCTAGTGCACAAGATTTACGACCGTTTCGTGATGATAAAACCGAGGGCAAGCTAGAATGGCTTTTACCATTACAATCTTCCAATGACACTCCTCTGCTAGATTTAATGAAAACAAACGATGTTTTCTCTGATCCTAGTTCTAAAAATATACACCTCGAACACGAATTAATCGCTTTAAGATTGCATAGTTTGCTAACTGGGAAAAGAACTAGATTGTGGAATGCTAAAGAAGCAAAATTTACTGAAATAGAGGAAGCAAATAACAACTATCTTCCTGAAGACATCACTATTTTGGTACATTCTCGAAAACACATCTCAGATTTGCTACGGCGGCTTGAGGCGCGTGGGATTCCGGTTATCTCTGACCGGCAGGGTGAATTGTTGAAACGCCCGGTAGTTAATGCCCTCATGTCGGTGCTGAATTTAGTGGCTTATCCAGGCTCAAAATTTGCTGCAGTATCATTCGCCCGTTCTCCTATCTCGGGCCTGAATGATAATCAAATACATGAGATATTTTCTGGTAAGAAACACTCAGACAACTGGTGGCCGTTAATTGAGCAAGGTATCACTTCTCAGCGTGGTAAATCACTGATTAATCATATTAGTACACTGGCTTTTAAGGGGGCGGTTCACGAAATTTTTGATGTTGTTCTTGACCATTCTGATTTATTGATGGCATATCCTGATGATACGGCAAGGCAGAATGCCGAGCTCTGGTGTTCACTAATTTATGATATTGGATGTGAGTATGGTCACGAAGCAACCGAAATTCACTCACATTTACAGTCATTGAAGGGCTTGGAAAATAAAGGCCCTCAATCTAAAACTATCCCTTCTGGTGGAGCAGTAAAAATAATGACAATTCATGGAGCAAAAGGCCTGCAATCTAGGATTGTAGTAGTTTCTGGACTGTTTCACGCCGGTAAGTCAGATTCATCATTAGCCGCCCGCAACAATGTATTAGTTACGCCAGAGGTAGTCGCAGGACGAATAAATCCTTGGGCGTCAAGAGACAGGCCTTATGATGGGTTATGGGAATTTGCCAAAAACATCGACTCTGCCCAAAGACAAGCAGAACGACGAAGAGAATTCTACGTTGCCTTGACCAGAGTTGAGGATCATTTAATCTTGGTTGGTTCCCCAAATACTAGCTGCACTCTGGATGAATCTAGTAATGAACTATCTTTCAAGAGTAAGCCTTCAAAAAATACCATGGGCTCAATGTTACTAGACGGGTTAAGAAACATTTCACACAGCAATTGTATCACAGATTCTCCTTGGTTACTGCCCGACGATATATTCGATGCTGCCCTATCTCCATATCAAGAAACTCTTGTCAAATTAGACCCATATTCTTTGTATCAAGATGCCATGCTCGGCGGAGAATGCGTTGAATCAATTAGAATATATCATGGCCCAGAATGTTTCGAGTCTGGCAGCCAAATAACGCCGTTAGAGAAATGGTACAATATAGAATCCCAGGCAACGACGGCTCTCGAAAAGTATGCTAGTTTTGCGGCTGAAAAACCGACAATGTTCCCCGTTCAGCACAAAATAAGATTGAGTCCAAACGAACTAGATACAAGTTTTGACTGCAAACGAAGTTTTTGGATATCAGAAATCAAAGGTTGGTTCCCAGGTATGTTGAAAATAAGAGAGTTGCAATTCTCTGAACATACCTCAGGCGATTTGTTTTGTGAGCCTAAATTATTTGGCCTATTGATGCATAGATTATTGGAGCTGGGGTTAGAAAACCCATTTGAGAAAAACCAACCGGCTATTTTGCCTCTGCCAAAAACATGGCAAAATAAGAATACAAACGACTTACTTGACCCTGATTTAGTTGAAGAAGTATTACTTGAGGAAGGACTTTCATTTTCCACTGAAGGATTCGAAAAACAAAGAGCGCTTATGATGAAAGACAGGTTGCTACATCTTGCTAAACTGGTTAATCAAGGGTTAATTGGTAAATTCTCGGCGGGTCAAACATATCACAACCGCACTCCAGAAGCGTTAAGAACTGAATTGCCCTTTTTCTTCAAGCACAAAATTACGCTCAAAGATATTTATCGATTAGGCTTCTCAACTCAGGGGTTGAAAAAGCTAGCAGAAGTGACAAGTGTTGAGATCAGTTTCGATGGCCGAGCTGACTTAGTTTTAGCCTTTAGAGATGCAAGCAAGCGCGGCTTCTTACAGGTAGTCGACCTAAAGACCACAGGCTGCAGAGGAGATTTCAACCCAGATAATCCAAATGATGGCTCTAGCTTACAAATTACCCAGGGAGACCCATTGAGTAGGTTTCCCCGAACCACCGCAGAAAAAGATATTCTCGAAAAGCATAAATTTCAGTTGACTCTCTACTCATTAGCTCTCGAGGCGATAGAATCGGATAAACCAGAACAAGAGCGACGAGAGATTTTACCTCCAGCAATATTGATTGCCGCATCGGGTAGGTGTGTTGAATTAACAAATGAAGAGTTTACAATCGCTAAGCGCAATTTACTATCACATCTAGATTGGATCGCTAAATTATCCGCTGAACCATCAACTGTGGAAGAACCAGAGAGCTGTTCAAGCATCGATGGCAAGCAATGTTTCAGTTGTGAAGCTATAGATTCAATATTTGGCAATAATAAATCAAGCTAATTTTTGACCTGCGATGATTAGAGTTTCCGATGAATCTTTTCCAGTCCGCCAGTGCTTGATATTAGAGAATCCAGCATTTCTCCAAGCCTCTAGCCATTGATTAATACTTAGCGTCGTCATATTTACTCCAACATGTTCAGGCCAAGTCAGACTTTCCTCATTTTCAAGATAGTGGTCGATGCCAATAACCGCCCAGCCGCGTAAGTTTATCCATTGGTCAAAAAATAATTTAAGCATATTTTGCGGGTCGTTGAGGTAGTATAGAAACTCCATTGAATGTAAAAAATCATATTTTCTCGAAGGTTCGAACTCTGGTAAGGTACGCTTTGAGTAATTACCTTCTGGGTCAATTGTTTCAGCCTTCTCAATCATGGCAGTCGCGCCATCAATACCTTCAGCATAATCACAAGCAAAGTGATTTTTCAATAGTCGAACTACCCAGCCATTTCCGCATCCAACGTCAATTGCCGAAAATTTGTCTGGCAACTCTTGAGCCTGTTTGAAGATGAAGTCTAGCATTTCATTGACAGCAAATGCATGCCCTTTTTCCATTCCTTCATCTTTGCCAACTAACGCCCAATCATGGAATATATCAGTTGCCGGTCTTCTCTCCATGCTTGCCCCTATACTGCACACTCAATAAATCGTGTCATCTATCGAAAAACATTACCAACTGCGAGTATAAAGTCCGTACATGGGCGATGAATCATCAGTAGGCACAGTTTTGTATCCGAAAATCACACCACATGCAACAGGAATGTTACAGGTATCAAGTATTCACACAGTCTTTTGGGAACGTAGTGGCAATCCTTTAGGTGAGCCGGTAATAGTCATCCATGGTGGCCCTGGAGGGGGTTCTCAACCCGCATATCGCCAATATTTCAATCCAGAAAAATTTGACATAATTCAATTTGACCAACGAGGTTGTGGTAAATCTACACCATATGCAGAATTACAAGAAAATAACACGCAAAATTCCGTGGCTGATATTGAGGCATTGAGAGAATATTTCGGCTTTGAGTCATGGCATGTGTTTGGTGGTTCTTGGGGTTCAACCTTAGCATTAATATATGCTCAAAATCATCCCAAAAGGGCTCAGAGTTTGATTTTACGAGGGATATTCATGTGCCGTAAAAGTGAGTTACATTGGTTCTACCAGCACGGCGCAAGCCATGTATTTCCCGATGCCTTTGAGCCATATTCACATCACATCCCGCCTGAAGAGAGGCATGATTTAATCACCGCTTATTATCAAAGATTAACTCATGAAAATGTTGAGATTAGAAGAGCAGCAGCTAAAGAATGGACTCGATGGGAAATGGCAACTAGTCGGTTATTTCCTGATCCAGAATATTTGGATAAAGCGGATGATCTAGATTTTGCCGTCGCTTTTGCTAGAATCGAGTGTCATTATTTTATCAATGGAATTTTTGTTGAAGACGGCCATATTCTCAATAATGCCGAGAAGGTTAAACATATTCCAACAGTTATTGTTCAAGGTCGTTATGATATGGTATGCCCAACAGTTAGTGCATGGGAATTGCATAAAGCGTTACCAGAAAGCCAATTAATCATTGTACCAGATGCTGGACACTCTATGGGAGAGACTAGTATTGCTAGGGAATTAGTCAATGCAACAGACAATATCTAGGGGCTTAGTAAAACGCTAAAGTTGAACTATTGAAGCGTTCCTTTGATATGGTGTGTGTGAGTGGGGGTTAATGAAGAGGATATCCTCTAGGTGATTGCATGGCGGATGAAGGAACAATAACCCCAGAGATTCGAATTAGCCAACTTGAGGACTCGCTTGCGACTGAAACCGAGAGGCTTCAGAAACTATTCGCAGCATATGAAGCCCAAGAAAAAGACTTACTGGATGTAAGGGCTGAAAATGAAGTTCTAGAAAAAGAGATTATTGAAAGAGAAATCGAGAAAGAGGCACAAGAATCTCTTATCGCTGAAAAAGATTTCAGAATCAGGGACTTGGAAATGAAGGCGACTAAGGCTGACAAGCGTGTTGAACACTTAGAGCCAGAACTTGAAAAGATGGAAGAAAAATACTCCCGAGAAAAAGACCGTCTTGGAAAAATATTCAATATTGCAACAGAGCTTGATGATGATTTGAAACTAGCAGTTACTGAAATGAAGGCTAGAGATGATTGGTATGTATCACACATGACTCTGTTCGAAGACCTCAACAAGGCCATCAAAGAGCGTTACGAGATGATTGAGCGAGCAGTTGAATCAGAGAGAAAATCACAGCATATGGCCAGAGCCATTGAAGATAGAGTCGAAGAAATGGTCACTGCAAGAGCAGCTGAAATGACTATCGATGAAGCTGAAGAAACTGTTAGCGGAGCAAAGTCAGAGGAGACTGATGCGCCCGCTGAAGAAGAGCCAGCAGCCGAAGAGCCA
>DUJK01000181.1:4766-11172 GCA_013329925.1 Candidatus Poseidoniaceae archaeon | reverse complement strand
GAGCCAGCAGCCGAAGAGCCAGAAGTCGAAAGTGAAGCAACACCTGAAGAACCTACAAGCGAATCCACTGAGCCAGCCGAAGAACCTGAGGCAACTCCAGTAGCTAATACATGGGCAGACGATGAAGATCCTTGGGCAGACAACTAGGTGATGCATAATGGGCGGCCTTGCTAGGGGCGGTCATGCTCCGGTTTTGATAACCTTCATGATGGGGTCAAGTGCCATAATTATCGGCGTTCTAATTGATTCATTAAACGGTTTGATTCACTTATTTGGCGTATTATGTTGGATGATGGCGGCCTTTTTTGCTAACTTTTGGCGAGACCCAGACCGAAAAATTCCCAGCGAAGAAGGAGTACTTGTCTCACCTGCGGACGGCCATGTAATGTTTGTAAAAAGAGAAAGAGCGACAGGTAGAAGACCATCAAACAAGGAAAAAGACAGCGATATAATAGAATCGGACAAATTGACAGGTCCATGGTTTCCCGAAGCGATTGAACAACCGCTATCCTTTGCCACAGAGCAGAGATTTGAATCAGTAAATGTTGGTGAAGAATCGGAAAATGATGTATACAGGGTGGCCATTTTCATGTCACCTCTTGACGTTCATGTCAACCGTTCACCATGCGCTGGCGTCATTGAGAGAATGGAACATAGAACCGGGCAAGGACGTCGCCGAGGGCCGTTTTTACCTGCTATGAAAAAGGAAAGCGAACATAATGAGCGAGTTAGAACTGTGATACTTGCTGAAGGAGGATATCGAGTTGAAGTTCGCCAAATATCTGGTGCATTAGCTAGAACCATTGTGCCATGGACTCAAGTAGACGATAAACTAAGACGAGGTCAGCGGTATGGAATGATACGATTGGGATCTAGAGTTGATGTTAGAGTTCCAGCCAATTTGTTTACCCCGGTTGTAGAATCGGCCGAATCAGGTAATCCAAAATATCCCAAAGGGCAATTCGTACAAGCCGGTTCAACTATATTATTCAAAACCATATGAGGTGATTAAATGGCTAACAAAATCTCATTAACTTTAGTTGGGGGTAATGAAAAACCTGCTAAAATACATCATTTGGTCAAAGCGCCAGCCAATACCCCTTGGGCTCTGGCAAAGCAACAATCGTGGGACGCAAACCATCCAGCCACAGTCTATGTCACTCCAGAGACCTTGCCAGATGGTACTCCATGCAGTGCTGTGACCGTGATTCTTAGAACCAAGGGTTGTCATTGGTGGTGGTCTAGTGGTTGTACTTTTTGCGGTTATTTCAACGATACAAGAGACGATGTGACCAATGAGAATTTACATGCTCAATGGGAGGCGGCTAAAGCCCAACATGACGGTTTTAAGGATCAGAAGATGGTTAAAATATATACCTCAGGCTCTTTGTTAGAAGACCGTGAAATACCCGTTGAGTTTCAAGCAACAGTTTTACGGGAATGCCATGAAATGGATAAGGAACTGATTGTTGAAAGCCGCTGCGAGCAACTTACCGATGCTAAGTTGTCCTGGGCCACCCAAATCAATCCATCATTTACGGTGGCGGTTGGATTAGAGGCCTATGACGATGAAGTATTGCGTTTCCATGTCAACAAGGGTTTTTCGACAAAAGCCTGGGACAAAGCGGTGGCAAACTTACATAAATACAACTTACGGGTCAAAACCTATCTAATGTTCAAGCCGCCATTTATGAATGAAATTGATGCTCTTGAACATGGAGTTAGATGGATCAAAGATGTGGCTGGTAAAAGCGATGAGGTATCTGTTAATCCAATGAATATTCAGCGCGGGACAGTTATTGACCGTCTACACAGAAATAATGAGTACCGTCCACCGTGGCTGTGGTCGCTGGTTGAGATGATAAAACGGGCACATCCAATAATTTATCCCGAAGGTGGAACCAACGGTTCAGAAGACCAAGTTTGCCGTCTAATCATTCACCCAACTGCTGGTGGCAAAATCCGTGGGGCTCACAATTGTGGCACTTGTGACAAGTTTGTTGTTGCAGCTATTGAACGCTATGCAGTATCAGGCGATTTACGAGAATTCGATGGCTTGTCATGTGAGTGTCAAGCGATTTGGCAACAAGAATTAGCACTAGAATCGGCCCTTCCATTGCCGCTAGGAATTTCAAGACCACGCCGGGGAAATCGAATTGAAAATCTCCGTTCTCTATGATTACTTTTTATTGCTATCCTAGTGAATGTTTATGACTACTCTACCGGTGGGTCGGAATGACCCCTTCGGGGTCAATGGGTGAGATGAAATGAATAATTCAATATTGCCGGATGTAACAGTTGGAACAGGCCAACCATCAATGGGGCGAGTGGCGCTTACCCTGATGTTTGTTGGAGTATTTGGCTTATTTGCTCTCTTTGCCAATGTATTTGGTTGGGATACAATGCCAATTCTCGGGGATGTCGTACCGTTTATCGGCAATCTTGGCGGTAGCGGAATTTGGTATTATCTTGTAGGAATTTTAGTTGGAATTGGAGTTATAGTTGCAACATTAATCGGCGAGGTAGTCGTTGAATAACGGGGCTGTAAATATGGAGCCAGTTTTTATTTCAGCAGCAATATTACTAACCGCATTGTTGGTCGTATCTTATTACGTAAACAATGGCGTAGGGACAATGGGAGCACCCTTAAGGCAACTTGCCTTATTTTTGATGAATAAAGCACCAGTAGGTCTTGTCGATCTATTCAAAGATGAACCAGGTAGCGGCAGTAGAACTTGGATCAAATATGGTACAGGATGGTTTATTCTCACTGTTATCTCTGGCTTTATTGCAATCTGGCATAATTATGACCCTACCGCTTTGGATTCATTAGCAAGTATTGGTTGGTCATACGATGATGGTTCAGCATTAGCCGATTTCACTTCAGCTGTAATGTTAATCTCTTTCACCTATCTCCTAATTGGTGGCTGTTTGGTTGCTGTGGCTCGCACTGGTAACAATCGCCTGGCAAGTGAAGCAAGTGCTTCGATGATTGCTTTACTGTATACCGCCGCTCTTTCTTTTAATCTAATTTTAATCCCAATTATCTTCAAATTTGCCGATATTGCTGATGAGCAAACCATTAGAGATTTAATTTCACTTATGGTGAATTATGTGGCTTCGAGCCTATTTTTCACTGCACTGCTAATAAATGTATTAGCAACTTACTCACAACGAGACGAAGGCACTACTTCAGTAACAGCATGGTTCCTCATTATGGCAATAGTTGCAAAATTAGTTGCTTCAATGTACTATGTAATCGGAGAAGCAGCAGATATTACCCAAATGGCATGGATGTCAGAGCGAATAATTGAGGGCTGGGTTCCACTTATCCTTATGTTTGCTTTAGCATACCACGTAATCCCTCATGCGGCTAATGTCCCTATTTGGTCTGGCTCTTTGCTAAATGCAAATATGGTACTGCTGTTTGTAACAGTGCCACCATTTTTTATGACCGCTGCAAATGCAGGAGACCTATTGCAGAATGTTGGAGCATTGTTACTAACGTTTTCTTTGTTACCGTTATTTGCCGGTTCAGTCAATCTCCTAGCCACTGCGTCATCCAATTCTAGTGGAATTCTAAAAAACCCTGGAGCATTATCGGCAACACTAGCAATGTTCTTGTTGCCAATATTTGCCGTAGGTAGTTACTTTACCGCAATGGACACCCTCACTGGAACTAATCAAATGCTAACAATGTCTTCCACAATTGACAATGGCTTCATGTACACAGTTGGAGGCTTGATGATGTTATCGGCAATGTTCTCATCTTATCCATTAGCATCTGGCAACAAATTAGCTGAACCATCAAGAGCAAACATGTCTGTATGGTTTATGATGCTTGGAGGATTAACTGCGACAATTACTATGCTGATTGGAGATTTCACCGAAAAAGCCGTACTTGATTCAGGAGTTGAAGAGGTAGTGGCCTCAACCTCTGGCTTCTATTTGGTGGCCGCAGCCATGTTTTACCTAGTTCCAATTTCAGTTATTTTAGCGACTTTAGTTTTGATTAGAACCAGCACCTCCTCACAGAAACTCACAGAGGTTGGATCTAAAATTTCAGACGTTGAAATATACACGCTAGTTGAAGGGACCAGCACCACGATCCAACAACTGCTAGGCCGAGGAGTTGGCGTAAATACTACATTGATGATTGGTGATGCAACCGAAGATGATGGAGGCTCTACAGTCATAGCCGTGTCTGCAACCTTACACAATGACGAAATCACAGAATTCCCAGAAGAAGAACCCATTGAAGAGGTGCCCGAGGAACACAAAGGCCCTGCTAAGGAATTGATGATGTTGGTTGATTATCTAAAAAGTAGTGGCCAAACAGTATTCGAATTTTTCAAGTCAATTGACTTAGATGATTCAGGTAGCATTGATGGGTATGAATTCCAACAGGCTTTGGTGAAAAGTGATGTTGGAGAGTTCCCCCCTTGGGAGGTAGACGGACTTGTTGCTGCGATTGATCTTGACAGCGACGGCAATATCAATCTACCAGAACTTGATATTGCATTAGCAAAGATTGCCGCCGCGTATTCTTCACCTGATGCAGAAGTGTTAGAGTCTGAAGCAAGCGATGAAATGTCAAAATCTGACCTGAACAAGTTAAAGAAAGCAGAACTAATCTCAATAGCCAAAGAGAAAGGTGTTGCAGAAACAGGAACAAAAGCTGATTTAATCGCGGCAATTTTAGGCGAATGATTGGAGAATTCCTATGAAGATTGGCTTAGTCGGCAAGCCTAATGTTGGTAAATCAACATTTTTTTCATCCGCAACACTTGCTAAAGTCGACATTGCTAATTATCCATTTTGTACTATTGAACCGAATGTAGGAGTTGCATTCATTTCTGCAAGACTTGATTGCCCATGTAAAGAGCTACGGCAACGCTATGAGGCCGATGGACGTTTAGCACCGATTTCCCCCGATGACCCTCGTAAAGGCAGTATTTGCCAGCCTCGGACAGGTGATTGTATTGGTTTTAAGCGATTAGTGCCCTGTTATCTGGTAGATGTAGCAGGTTTAGTACCCGGAGCTAGTGAAGGAAGGGGCCGAGGCAACGCCTTCCTTGCCGATTTGTCTAATTGTGATGCACTTATCCAAGTGGTTGATGCTGCCGGTACAACAGACATTGAAGGCAATCCAAAGGCTGCTGAATTAGATTCAACCAATGCCGCGTCTTCGGTACAACAAGAAATTGACTTCCTGTCAAAGGAATTAGATAATTGGATTTTAGGCCTACTTGAGGACAGTTGGGCTAGAGGTGTAAGGAGAGTACAGTCAGAAGGAGAAAAAGGTATTTTGAGCTTCTTGCATGAAAAATTAACCGGACTCGGTTCTTCAATAACTCTAGTCACAAGAGGTTTTGAATCATTCAAACAACAGAATAGCGATTCTAGTCCTCCGTGGGACTGGAGTCCCGAAACTCTTGGTTTACTCGCAACTTGTCTTAGAAGTGAGTTATTCCCCATCCATATTGCGGCAAATAAGTTTGATATGTCGCCCGAAGGAGTTATTGCTAAACTCCATGCTAATGGAATAATAATTCCTTGTATGGCAGATATGGAATTAGCCTTAATGCGGGCGTCTTCAGCAGGTATAATTGATTATCAATCAGGTAACTCTTCCTTTGAAATTCTTCAGCAAGAAAATTTGAATACCAAACAGATTGAAGCCTTAGAAAAGATGAGTCAAAAATTAACCTCCTGTGGGAATACTGGGGTTTCTGACATAATCGATAAGGTATTGTTTGATCAATTAGACCATATCGTAGTATATCCAGTACAAGATGAAGGTCAATGGACTGATGGTGATGGTAAAGTGCTACCAGATGCTTTTGTAGTGCCAGTCGGACTGGCTGCAAAGGAATTAGCATACATGGTTCACAGTGACTTAGGTGACGGGTTCATCAAAGGAGTAGACGGACGCTCTCGTAGAGCAGTTGGCGCAGATTATGAGTTAAGCGACGGAGATGTGCTTAAGATCCATTCCAAATAATCAGTGACCCTTTGGTCTTTCATAATTTGGTGTGAGCCTTGCAAGGTTGCCGGCAAAGTGAGCACTGCGGATGAAAAACCAAACAGGAGCAAATAGTGTTAAACCAATTAGGACAAACAAGAAGTAAAGGCCCCAAGGGTCTACTGAACTGATATACATCCCCCAAAGCGTCCACAGGACTGGAATGTATAGGAACATACTGTATCGTCTGGCAACCAGTGATAATCTGGCATTACGTAATTTTTCATTGTAGAGGTTCGCTATTTCTTCTTCTGAAGCCATTTTACGGTCTACTGCACAACGAATACAAACTTGAGCACGGGGACCATTTCCATGAATGAATTGGTCTCTGGAAAAAGTTCCCAAACAGAACCTGCATGTCGGCATGTAACTCCCTCATGT
>DUJK01000181.1:0-4366 GCA_013329925.1 Candidatus Poseidoniaceae archaeon | reverse complement strand
TTGGAGGAACCGATTGATTCTGGATGGAATTGAACGCTATGTATGTTTTTTGATTTATGGCGTAAACCCATTACTGCGCCACTTTCATCAAATATATTTGGCAGTAACATATTGTCCTTTGATTGGGTTATCAGTAATGAATTGTATCTCACATAAGTTCCAGACTTGCTAAGTTTAGCAAATAGTCCTGAATTATCATTGCGACACTTTACCGGAGTGCCATGAACGGCTCCGTTTGGGTCTTTGATGAGCCGATAACCGTCGGCCAACCCTAATGCTTGGTGGCCTAAACAAATCCCTAGTACAGGGATGTTTAATTGTTCATTTAGAGATAAATTAGCCGTTGCCATGGTTAATTTCGAATCTTGTGGTTTTCCAGGTCCAGGGCCGATGATGATATGCGACGGCCGATACTGAGTTAATACCTTTAACAACTGGTCATCATTACTTAATTGGTCAGCACCAGAATCTCTACCGTTTATGATACATATTTCTCTACCTAGTCCGGCGATTGCATGGGCAATGTTTAGGGTAAAAGAATCAAGATTATCAATAATTAATACGCGCCCCTTGAGTAAATTTAGTTCATTTGTCTTGTTGGTTATAGCGAAAATTTCTCCCGATTTTTGATAGTTAAACAAATTCTCAATTTCTAACGAGGTTCGCTCTAATTTCCCAACATTTGTCTTATCGAATTCAGGCGGTAGCCAGCCACAAACCTTTCGGATAGCTTGCGCTTTCCAAACCGTTTCTTCTACCTCACTCTCTGGTTTTGATCTAATTGTAATGCCACCTCCAGCGCCAACCTTTCCGTACCAATGTTTGCCGTTTCTGTGCGCCTCAAGAGTTCTAATCAAAATATTCCACGAGCAATCCCCTGAATGAGGTTGAATCCAGCCAGCAGATCCAGTATAAAATGAACGATTTTGTTGTTCAATCTGATCAATGACCGCGCAAACCATTGTTTTGGGACACCCTGTAATACTACCCCCCGGAAATAAACTGTCAAATGCGTCAGCACTAGTTTTGCCGCGGCCAAGCTCACCGTCAATATGAGATACTAAATGGTGGACATTAGCATAAGATTCTACATCAAAACGAGATAGATTAACAGTTCCAATCTCACATACAGCGGACAGTTCATTGCGCATCAAATCAACCAACATACGATGTTCAGACCGTTCTTTTATGTCCGAAATCATTGATGCAATCATGGCTCCGTCTTCTGATTGGTCAGCTCCCCTTGTCACAGTTCCCTTTATTGGGGCAGTAGAAATTTTACCGCGTTTTGCTCTTAACATTGTTTCGGGCGAAGATGAAACAATTGCCAAACCTAAATCTTGTGCTTCAATAAAGATTGAAAATGGTGCAGGATTGATTAAACATAATCGTTGAAATATAGTCAAAGGTGCTTCAACTAATTTACCAGACCAAAATCTACCAAAGTTCACCTGATATAAGACACCTTCAGCGATAGCTTGCTTTATTTTTTCAATACTGGTAATGTGTTCTAAATCAGAAAGTGTTGACTTTTCAATGGAATCATTTGGTAACTGTTCTGCTATTTGATAAATAATTTCGTTACTATCAATTGTTTTCAAAACAAGGTCAACCCATTTAGAATTAGTGCCCACCACTCGAAACCCATTCGATACGTTTGAGTGAATCACATAATCTTCAATAAGCCACATAACAGCAAGTACGTCGCCTTCAGTAGCCACATTTGTTAGATTTAATGGCTGAGTCCATTGGACTAAATCATAAGATATTGCACCAGACCAAAACGGGCCATTTGGTAGTAATTCATCATCATTCAATAAAAAGTCGACATTAGGGGTTAGTTCGGTTAATTTGTTGAACAAATCAGCCATACTTTTTGCTGAAATTATGTTAGCATGGTACCAGCACCCATGTTTCCATTCCTCGATTTCAGCGGTGAAGTTTAATTTATCATAGTCAATCACTATTTCACCGGATAGAGCATCGTATTTTTGTTCGGTTTTGAGCAATGAAGGTTGTTTGATTACTATTCTAGTATTACTCGGGCCGCATAGCAGAGAATTATTGGCTAAATGGGATGCTGGGCCGCCTGAATTCATAATTATTAGATCAGGAGAGCCGAATTCAATCGCCCCATTACCAAGTAATTGATCATCTATCAAAATAGATGCCAATGCATTGATACCATCTATTGTAGATACTCGCACATGTTTGTCCAAGTGTCCGGGTTAGAATAATGTTGAGAAAGTAGGTCACGACATTTCTCAAAAATTAATGATTCCTCTCGTCCAATTATTTCTCCATCAATGGTTACTAATTTACTACATCCAATACCAGTGCCAGTAACTAATATTTCTTCACATCTAGCAACCATTCGTTCATTCAGCCGCGCTTTCATAACCGGTATTCCAATTGAGTTTAAACTGCGGGTGATTATTTCATTCGTAATGCCATGTACTGCTAAATTATTATCGCTGACGTAAGCAGTCCCATCCTCGTCTATAACCACTACACTAGCTCTATCGGCATCTACAATACTAAATTCATCAATTAGTATTGAAATATCTGCCCCACTTTGTTCAGCATCATCACGAGCATCAAGATATGGTTGCCAATCTCCATGTTTTGTTCCAGTGACTTCTCCTAGCCATTTTTTTAGTGGTCTAGTTTTGCCATGAATTTCACTAGATCTTAGTTTGGGCAAAGGCCTTGAGGTCAATGAAATATTATCTGAAGTTGAATAACGAATAGTAAGAAGGGACTTCAGGTTTTCATCATGGCTTTTGAGGAAGCGACAAACCTCCTTAGCTATCACAGCCGGTAAATCTTCTGGCAGTTCGATGCGTAGCCGTTTTGCATGATTTTCTAACCTTGCTATGTGGGCCGTAAAATCAGCAATACTAGATTCACCATCCCACATTACCGTGGTAAATACTGAATCTCTAGGCTTAGCAGCCAATCAATCGCCTCACAATAGGTCATCCAAAAATGATGTATCGATTTTTGGTTTAGGGGTTTGTTCATTATTTAATTCATTGAGTAAGGCACTATTTTGTGACTGCAAGACAGGTTGCTGCTGCTGGTATAGGTCTCTTTGATATGGGTTTGAATTATCAATCCTTTGAGCTGCGGAATAAATGTCATCTTGAACCTGTGGAGTAATTTGTGGCGGCGCAGCAACTTGCGGAGCGACACTGACAGGCGCTGCATCATCCCAGCCCAAGTCATCTTGAATTCCCCAAGTGGCTTCTTGTAGTTCCCATGATTTATCTCTCATACGTTGGTTGCCTCTAGACCTGACGATCGTAAGCAGTAAGAATAGTACAACAAGTAACAACCCAGCAGCTAGTATATTTGTTGTAGTTAATAGTGAACTAAAGTCACTATTCTCATTGGAATCTTCAGGTGTTTCCACAGCAGCTACATCATCAGGTAATACCTCAAGAGCAACTACCGAAGATCTAGTTGTATAGTCATCAAATGGAGATACTGCCACATACCAAGTAGTTTGATTGTCGAGATCAGAAAATATTTCTTCGCTAATCAAATAGTTAGTTGAAGCCAAAACCTCCCCGATTTCGATTGCCGAATCTATATCATCAAAATTTTCGTCTGAAATATAAATCTTGTAGCCTCTAATTTCGCCGTTATTGACGCCACTCCACGAAACTAATATCTCATCTTGATCAAACCATTCTGCTCTAAGGTCTTCAATCGGCGTAATATAATCTCCCGAATCATCAAAACCATCATCAACAGATTGACTTGATACTACAGTTAGGTCATCTAAGTATGCATTGCCAGCAGTATCTCTTGCTACAACAGTAGCCCATACTTCTAGTCCTGTGACAACAGGCATGTCGCCTGCAACTATTTCAATTAAATAGGGAAGTTCTGGATTTCTGTCCAATATGGCAATCGGCGTTGTTGGTCCGCCGCCTCCTGCAACTACGCTGGTGAATGGATTTGATGCAGCATATATCTCATATGAACCAACATCACTCGCATCACTCAAATCAAAAGTAAACAACAGCCCAGTTCCATCATCATTAGGTCTGTCACTCAACTCCATCTCAACTAATCGGGCAGGGGGCTGCGTGTCAGCAATATTATTGATTGGCGTGACTGCTGCTTCAGGTAAATTTGTCAAATGTACATTGCCTTTGATATCATGGACAGTAACTGTGACAAACAACTCGATATCCGGTTTGATTAACTGTGGGCTCGACATGGTTAGGTCCATCATGTTAGTAGGTGGGCTGTAAAGCGCGGTTGAAACAGTTAGTTCAATCGGGTTTTTATCTTCATCAATCCATTGTTTATCAATCTTCAAACATCCGCACTTATCAGGATCATCACCAAATGC
>DUJK01000140.1 GCA_013329925.1 Candidatus Poseidoniaceae archaeon | reverse complement strand
TGATACGAATGCTGGTTTTTGCGAGTATGGCATTTGAGCATCTTGTTGTGTCATCCAATCATAAGCACTATTCCAGCCGTAATCATTGAATCCAGAACCAAAGGAGCCTAGATACCAGTTGCCAGAATATGCACTACTATCCAAAACTGAAAACCCTGCTAGTTCCCACCTTAGAGCATCAGGAATAAGGTTGTAGATGTTTTCATCAATATCATCTTCACCTTCATCGCTACCTGGTATTGCAGCATCTAATCCATAGGTGAATTGTTGTCCACCGACTAGTATCATAATCAGCAATATAGCTGAGAAAGATGGAGTCCTCCATACTGCTCTTCTAGCACCTGCAATTCTATCTGCTGGAGTTCTGATTCCGAATTTTTTCCATGCCTTTACCAACCCGTGGAAATTTGCTTTATTCCACAGAGCGACTATTCCCCATGCACCAAGCACTGCTACTGCAGGTGTTGCATTGAACATAAATCTTGCAGCAGTCCACGACATGTAACTTGCAGTGAATATCCATATACCAAAGAATAGATGAGTCTGATTCTTGTTTCTAAAAGTTGACCATAGAGCATAGAATCCCATAGTCAATGCAAGCACCAATACAATAGGTCCTAACTGAGCGAATAACTGACCTCTATCCGGTGCATTTGCCTCAGCAACTGTTCCGAAGATCTTAGTCTTAGTGAAATATCCGCTTCCGGTGAACAGGACATCCCAGGCATTGCTGTATTCTAGTTGTTTCAAAACAAATAATATCACGAAGAATACTGTTGCTGCAACGAATAATGTTCCCAAAACAAGTAACCAAGGCTTGTCTCTAAACCCTGTTGTAACATATGCAATGGCAAGTGTGAATCCTAGCACGAACAAGAATGGTTGCAATCCTGTTCCATCAAGAACAAGATTCATCTGCGGATGTGCATAGAATGGTAATGCCATAAGAAGGTTGGATACCAACATTGCCAAGAATAGCGCATTGAGTGAAGTTGAATCCTTTCTACGGAACATGTTTAGTGCAACTTGAGCAAAGTATGCCAAGAACAGAATGCTTGGACCGACTACGAATCCTTTCCAAGCTAAAGAAGCAATACCAAACGACACACCAGCCAGTACGGCAAAAGCCATGGCTGGTCTACGCTCTCTAGCGATGACGCCAAAGGATTGCAAAATCGATGAAATTCGTGGAGAGGAATTCCTAGTTAGGCGATCATTGCTAGAATATTTGATGGCTTTGAACCAGAACATGAATCCCATTGAAATGAACAACATAACGAATGCATCGTGGTCTGCAAGAGCCCAAGTCGAGTGAGAGACGTGGGCTGGCATGAAAGCAATTAACCAAGCAGCAACTACAGCAGTAGACTTGCCGAAGTTGTCTCTGGCGATTGTCGCAATAGGGAATATGGTAAGTGCCCCGTAAATTGCTGGCAGACCTAGTATTGCGTACCAAACAGCGTCATCACCAAGCATTGGCTCCAAAATCATTGCCAGTAGTGCAATGGACCAAGTGAACAATGGTGGACGTGGATTGACGCCACCAAGTGGATAAGCCCGGTCTGCATCAAAAATCAAATGTGCATTATTAGCTAAGATATAATCTACAACCCGCTTCATGTACCAAGGGTCAGAACCTCCAGTCATGTCCCAATCTCCAGTTCCAAAGGCATTCATTGACGGAACAATGTACCACTGTGTTCTGATTACTAATCCGAAAAAGAAAGCCATTCCAACCATAAAGCTAGACCAATGAGCGTCCCAGAATTTTCTTGCACCGCTGGCTTCGTGGTCGTCTAGATTTGCCCATCCACCATATTTCTCGTGGGTTGAAATCATGTATATTCCAACACAAATAAAGAATGTGAAACCAAGCCAAATTAGTGAACCCCAAGTACCCTCAAGTTGCTCTGATTCCCAAATGCCTGCTTCGTACCATGAAGACACCAAGTAAAGCGCCCACATAGAACCGATAAACATTGAACGTGTATACCATTTCTCAGCTGCCATTCCAGCAACTACCATTGCCACCATACCAGTAAAGAATGCACCCCAAAAGCCAAAGTGACCGTGGTAACCCTCGATTACAGGATAACTTCTGTTGTTTCCAAGAGGCTCCCCTCCAGTAACTCCTAGTTTATCTGCCAACGAGACAGCATCGAAATGATATAGACTGCCAATGTGTGCTAGAATCCAGACTGCTACCGCAATTTGCAAAGGTAGAGTTGATTTATTGTAATACCCTTGATGTTGAGCGATCTTAGAAAACCAACCTTCTTCTCCTGCTGGGTTTAATGTTCCTCTTGCAAGCACTGCGGTGAGTAATCCAAGGAGTACAAATATTGTCAAATAACTGAAAAACACATAGCCAAGTGCTTGCCTCTGGAGATTCAGAACATCTTTGAGTGAGCCATCTGTATGAGTGTAGACAGTAACTAAATCATTGTTGTACGAGCCAGCAGCGACCATACCTACATTGACTCCAATGACGGCAAATGTAAGCATTGTAGCAAACTCATGACGACCTCGTGAATCAAACAAAAATACACCAAAAGCAACTACAAGGAATTGTAGCGCCGTGAATGCACCTTGGTCAGTCAAGTGAATAATTGCTTGATGGCCAACCATTGCCGCACCCAATGTAGCAAGAGAAAGAGCCGAGGAAGAGAGTTTTACGGCACCATTATCTCTGACAATTCTTGGAGTCATACCCAAGATAGCCGCAACTGCAACTAGCAGCA
Organism: Candidatus Poseidoniaceae archaeon; assembly: GCA_013329925.1. Classification (GTDB taxonomy): domain Archaea; phylum Thermoplasmatota; class Poseidoniia; order Poseidoniales; family Poseidoniaceae; genus MGIIa-L1; species MGIIa-L1 sp8734u. The sequence continues at coordinate 4,720 of DUJK01000140.1, read as the reverse complement.
TCGGCGTCATATTTTCTAGGTTTAGGTCAAAGTCAAATCCTGCGACCATAATTGCTGCGATTGCCAGCATTACTGCAAGGGGTGCAATAAGCCACCCAAGCATTGGTGCTGGAGAGTTTCGCAATGTTGTTGTTTTCTCTTCCATTTTTTTTCCCTCATCGGTGTTTCGCGACAGCCTAAAGGCTGGAGCAACTTGCCCACTTTAGAACCTCTTTTAATAGTGACGCACGATAGAAGTTTGACCTTTGACTCAGTATAGCGTTTTACCCAATAAAATAAGTCAACGATTTACACCCAATATTTGGCCACCAATATCGCTTCTGTAATGGCCCCCTTCTAAAGTGATGGTTTCGATTAACTCATAGGCTAAAATAGCCGCACCAGACAACGTTTTTGACATGGCACTGCAAGACAGAACCCTTCCTCCGTTAGCAATGATTTTATTTTCCACTAATTTAGTTCCCGCATGATTGACCCAAGAACTTTCCAGGGCAATGTTGGCCTGCTTAGCAGAAATTCCCTCAACAACCCTTCCTTTGATTGGTTGATTTGGATAACCTTCTGAAGCAAGGACAATAGTAAGGGCATGTGCATCATGAAATTCTACTTGTAATGACGATAAAGTATCTGTGGATGCACTGTGAAGAATAGTGAATAAGTCAGTTTTGATTAATGGCAGAGTAATTTGGCATTCTGGGTCGCCAAATCTGACATTAAATTCAACTACGTTTGGGTCACCTGATTCTGTTATCATCAATCCGACATACAAGACACCTCGATACGGAGTAGTCATTTTCGATAGATGTTCAAACATTGGTCTTACAATTCTCGAAATTACCTTCTCATGCACAGATTTTGTCACAATGGGAGCAGGACAATAAGCACCCATGCCACCAGTGTTCGGACCTAAATCTCCATCATATGCTCGCTTGTGGTCTTGACTAGGTGGCAGACAGACAAAACCAGAACCGTCCATAACAACGAGCATACTGGCTTCTTGACCAGGCAAAAATTCCTCTAGCAGAACTTTCCCATCGGTTTGGATTGCATTGGTAATGAAGGATTTTGCTTCACTGCGATCAGTTGTCACCAATACACCCTTGCCACCCGCAAGAACATCCCGCTTTATTACCCATGGATTTTGTGAAAAATCATTCAAAGCAGCATCAATATTTTCTACATTTTTGAGTATTTGAAAACCTGCAGTTGGCACTCCAACTTCACTCATTATCTGCTTGGCATGTAACTTTGAGCCTTCTAACTCAGCTAATTCTGCAACCGGTCCAAAGCATGCTATATTAGCCGCAATAAGTCGATCTGCTAATGATTCACAAAGTGGTGCTTCGGGGCCAACAACAACCAAGTCAATGTTTGATTTTATACAAAAATCCACAATTCTGTCGACATCTGTTGGTGAAATATCAATATTACTGGCAATAGATGCAGTACCTGCATTACCAGGAGCACAATATAGTCGTTCAACCATAACTGAATTATTGAGGGCTAAGCACAACGAATGCTCTCTGCCACCCCCACCAACAACCAACACTTTGTGAGCGCCCATAATTAGCCCTCAATGCTGTCCATTGATAATCTATTTTGCTAAATTAACGGGTTAGATTTGTCAAATGTTAAAGGCCTTCATCTCAACGCACACACATGCAAACAGTCAATGAGGTAGCCCTAGACATGGGATTAATATCTCTTAGCCTGATGACTTTGTGGCTATACTTACCTGGTTTCTTAGCAAATACATTTGCTATGATGTGGGGTAAATGGCTACCAAAAACTGGTTATGGTCCATGGCCAATTGATGGTGGAAAAACCATGAAAGATGGTAACCGGATGCTAGGGGATGGAAAAACTTGGAATGGATTAATTGGCGGCTCACTCACATCTGGACTACTATGTGTCATTATTGTATCAACAATGGGAGATGTACCAAACATAGATTCTGTTGAATCTAAAATATTTGCTCACCCGTTGACTGGTTTTGAAGACTCATGGTTTGATTTAGGGTCTACTACTGTTTCGGCATTTATTTTGGGTACATTCCTTGGTTTTGCTTGCCTTGTTGGTGACAGTACTGGATCATTTTTCAAGCGCCGTAGGGGACTAAAAAGAGAAGGGGACATCTCTTCAAAAGCACCACTATTAGACACCTTGCCGTTTGCCATCATGGTCTTTTTATGGGGTCAATTGTTCTTGGGAGAGTCTTTACTTTCACAATCTGAATTGGTTGTCCCGATGTTGATTATGATCGTAATAACACCTATTTTACATCGTTCTTTCAACTTAATTGGATACTACATTGGTTGGAAAGATGTGCCATATTAAAACCATATTTATCCACTCATTGAGGGAAAGGTTTGATGAATAACACCATTTAGTCCATCATATGCGTAGAGCAACAGTTATTGTGGCATTCTTTATTATTTCAACAATCTTATTTATGCCAACTGGACTTTCAGAACCTCAAACCGATGGCACAACACAAGTAATATCTTCATCAGAATCGTGGAACACAAATTCTCAATTGAACGGTGATGTCACCGTCAGTGAAGGAGCAACATTGACCATCGGTGGCGACATTAGTATTGCTACCGGATCTTCCATAGTCATCGATGAAGGCGCAAACTTAGTGTTAACTGGAAGTTTATCTGCCTTAGAAATGTCATCTGGAGTATTCATGGAAGTTTATGACACAACTATACTTCAACCAAACTTTACCGGGCTTGTTGATTCAGGAACACTTCGCATTAACATCGCTAAAGATTATTTCAGTACAATGGATGTAAACGTAACAGTTGGGGACAGTACTGTGGCATGGAATGGTGAAGAATACCTAGACTACAGCGTCGATTTCAATGACCTTGCTATTAATGTCAGTTTCCAAGGATTTTGGCAATTTCCAGTATGGATTGATTCAATTCAAGCATTTGATAGCAATGGAGTGATCTACACTCTAGATGCTGATGAATGGCAACACAATAATGGAGTCTTGAAAATCGAGGAAGGTGAGGCCTCATATAGCATAACTATCAACGGAAATTTTGACTCTAATTCCGGTTCAATCGAAGGAGCTGATTTGAGTTGTAGTGGCGTATGTTCAATTGATAACAGCACATTGTCTTGGAGTAGCCCAATTAATGTCCAAGACTCCGGTACACTTTCGATAATGAACAGCATAATCAACGGGAGTCGGTCTTATGAAGACATAATCGTCCATGATACTGCTACTATCAATTATGATATATCAACGATGACTGGTACAGGTGGACCAACAGATAGTTGGATTCGATTACTGTCACAAAGAGTGATTTCTACCAATTTGAAAGACGCTCCTGCTAGTGTACACTTTGAAGGGCTTGGATACATAGGCAGCAGCGGCGATTTGACATTAGATGAAAACGGCAATGTTGAATTGTCTCAGCACAATAATCCTGAACTCAATAAGTATCTGCGTATGACAGAGTGGCTAGACAGTTCAGGCACCATGAATCAGGAAAATGCAATGGTCATAATTACCTTAAGCGGGGGCTTTAGTACTTGGAACGGCGATTATTCTACCACCTTAGACCCAGCTCCAACTACACCATTATTCACTGCTACCATCCCACTACCATTTGTTGAAATTAATTCTGTTGTACCTGAGGATAACAAGGGCACTGCTAACAAGGGGATTGGAGTTATGGTAACAGCTTCGAATACTGGAGATGTTGAGGTATCTACTAACATACAATGCTTCGAAGGCGATGAATTAGCCGACGTAACAACCCTATATGTCACCTTAGCACCTGGGGAATCGAAAGAAATCCCTACTACATGGTACGCAAACTCTTCTGGAGCCAAATCATTGAATTGTAAACCCTTGATACTTCAGAAATTTAGTACCTTATCTGAAGACCTTGGCCAGACTGTAGGAACAGAATCTGAACTAGTTTCGTTCAAGGATGCTGAAGATTCCGAAGACATGCCAATTATTCTATATGGTGCTATAGTAATCATAATAGTTATTGGTACAATCATATTTTCTAGAAAATCTGCCAAGAAACTCACGGAAACAGAGCAAGAGAAAGATTACACCATCGATGAAGATGAAAATGACGATGAAGATACGGGCGTTGTCGAGTGATGGTTAGTCAACACTGGCATCGCTGAAAACTCTTATGACGACTACTCCAGCGATAATCAAAGCCATACCAACCGCTGCAGCAAAGTCTATTTTCTGATCAAATATTAGCACTGATAAAATTGCTAATGAAGCTATACCAACACCAGACCATATTGCATAAGCTACTCCAATGGGGATAGTATCCAAAGTAAGCGAAAGAAAGTAAAAAGCGGAACAATATCCGACTACAACTACCAAAGATGGCCAAAACTTGGTAAAGCCCTCTGTTGATTTGAGCGATGCTGTAGCAATAACTTCAGTCATTATCGCTAACCCTAGATAGGTCCATTTAGCCAAATTAGTCACTTCTGTGAGTTATAAGAAGTTTCAACAGGTAGTCATTGCGCCATCTTGAGTAGAATCTTGCTCATCCCAATCCAGTTCCCAACTGTTACTCGAGGTATATGTCGATGTATCACCAGCATAGAATTGGTTTACTATTTCAAGTTCGAATGTATAGCATCCAGATTCGTCATAAAAGTCATCCTTGAGCAGATACTCTGCTATGTCATTTTGTGCAGTTCCAGGCATGTTGATCCATCCATT
>DUJK01000206.1:14569-17133 GCA_013329925.1 Candidatus Poseidoniaceae archaeon | reverse complement strand
TACTTTTCAAACCATTAAATTCTATCGTGTCACCTTTTTTTAGCCATTGTGCTAGAAGTTTGATGCTCCCAGATTCTGCAAATGCTAATAATTTACCTTGTTGTTTAGTTTCGATTATAACTGTCCCTCTCTTTAGAATATTTGTGGTTGTTACAATAGCAGTTTTATCATTAACTAGGTGATCATCTGTAGCCTGATTAGTTCGAAATACGATGTGTCCTTCTGTCTGTTCAGTATTTGTGGCATTGAGCAATATTAGGCAGTTTTTTTCTGCTGCTGATTTTGTTTTAGCTCTTAACCCAAATAATACTGGGCAATTACCTCTTGGCGCAATTAAAATATTATTTGACCTTATATCTCTGGACATAAATGTTTCAGGGTCGTTATCAACTAGGTCTAAAGCCGCCATGTCAATCTCTCGTTTTTTGTTATCAGTAAGCGCTTTTTTGGTGCGCCATGATATGGCTTCAAATGTATGTTTTAAACCAGGCCATGCAACCGCTGCTGAAGCACCAATTACACCATGACCCCCCCAAGAAAAGTCCGGTTTTGTCATCTCATCTTTGGTTACTTCTCTTGAGACTGCGGACCAGTAAAAATCATCTTTTGGCTGGTGGTTAAACCACACCATCCCAGGGTCTGTAGGGTATTGTTTTCTTTCGTAGTCTTTGGAAGTTGATATATTGTCTTTAACTGGCAATATTTTTTCATGCCACCAATTATCTAGGAATGCAATCAATTCTTTTTCATTATTATTAGTTATTATTTCGATGGCAACTGCGGCATTCCCTCTTGTTCGTTGGGCAGCAAACGGCCATAACCTGACTAATCGCGGATTTTGGTAGGTAAATTGTGGTGGCAAATTAGAGACTAATTGGTACAATGTATGTGTTGTGCAACCACCATTAATATGGTCTGTATCATCAATACCTAGCCAGCCCATATTCTCACCTTACTGGTCGGAAAAAATCCCCATTGTCCTGGGCGTCTAGCAATCTATCTTTCACTTCGACAATCCCAATATGTTCTCTAACTTTGAAAAGTCTAGTGCCAAATCCCCATCCAGCGCCTAAGTCGCTTTTCCTATCTCCAACTATCAAATCTAGTTCATGCACAGGTGTTGGTTTATCTTTCCACCAATTTATCTTTGTTGCTTCAATGGGAATTGCAACATTTTTGTTTAATTTCAATGGTAATGCCATATCACCTCGTAATATTTTATTACCTAAATACAACATTCCTGGCATTGGTTTACGGCATGAGCACCGATCAAATTGTCGATGTGGGCAGGTTATGATTAGATCAATGAATGCATCACTATCAGTGGTTAACATGATTCTAGATAACTCATTATGAATTTCGTGGAGTCTTTCTTCATCCCATAATTCCCTAAATATGGCTGATTGATTGGTGACAATGCATACCATGAATCCCAACCTTTTGAGTTCAGCAATTGTCTCCGCTGCTCCTTTTAGAACAATTAATTCATCTGGATTATTGATATAGTTAGGACTACCAATATTTAGCACTCCATCTCTGTCAACAAAAGCAATTGCACCATTGGGCACAACACCTTTTGGCCATTTTATCGGATGTACTTCCACAACCGCCCCCAACATGTTTAGGCCTGAGCAATTATGTTGATGTTATTTTGCATTGAATGCAAGTTTTCAAATCGACTGAGTTATTGGGGGATGCATGGAGGCTCAATCGTTAGTAGCAGTGATTGGAGCAATCGGGTTGATATCTCTAGCACTTTCTTGGCATCTAAGAAGTGGTAATTCAGTAAAATTGGCCCAACTGGGCTGGATATTTGTTGGAATCTACTTTTTCGCTGGTGCATGGAAATATCAAGCAAAAGGAGACTTAATACTTACAATGATGAGTTTAGTTGCTTTGCCGATGACTATTGGGCTAGCCTACTGGGAATCTAATACCACCGACAAGCGGTCAAGAAATGCACTAAATTGGGCTAGAGGTGCAATGGCTTACGCTGGTGGACCTTATTTACTAATTTCACATGTACCGTGGCTTAATGTTCTAGCAATTTGGTTCGTTGCATCCCAAGTAGCGTTATTCTATCGATTATCTGGAACAGGTGATATAGAACTTGGTGAGACTTGGGTTGAAACTACATCTGGAAAGGTAACCTGGGATGAGTGGGATGGCAATAGATGGTTTAGTGCTGATACAATTGGTGAGTTTCCATTCCAAACCGAACTTGTCATGGCAGATGGTTCATTTATTGGGATAAATTTCGTTTTAGCCTGTACAGCTTTACAATCAATGGTAATATTCATTGGCGCGATTTCAGTTTTGGATTTAGGATGGAAACGTCGAGTGCGTGCAATATTGTTTACAATTCCTGTAATTCATATTTTGAATGTGTTTAGAAATGTTGGTCTTATTTGGATGCATCAAACTTACACTACTTGGTCTTTTTACGGTATGAATGTATTTGAGTTCGGCCATAATTACGCATCAAGATTCGTATCATTATTTGCCATGTTTTTCATGGCCCTGATTATGTTTGAAATTTTACCAGAACTCCATCGACACATAGT
>DUJK01000206.1:9974-14249 GCA_013329925.1 Candidatus Poseidoniaceae archaeon | reverse complement strand
AGACTTCTCAAGCCACTTGGTATAATGCAGCCTAACAAGAAAAATATCTAATTTCTAGACCAAGGTTGAGTTGAATCTTTTCTTTGCCACTTATTGCCCGAACCTACAGGGAATTCTAAGATTTCATTACCATTAGAATCAATCATCCCTAGTAATTGGTTAGGAGGTGTTTCTGGTTCTCCAATTAATTGTTCAAATAAATTATCTCCAACAGGATTGTTTCTTGGCACCTCGATTATGTTAGTTTTAGGTTGGATGATGGGTGCCAAATCTGTGTTTTGTTCCGGCAACTCAGGAGTCTGCTTGAATACCTCAGGGGTATTATTTTCCATTTTCATCATTCTATCGGAAAGGTCAAACTGCTCATCTGAATTCCAAGTAACCGAATTATCTTTACTACGTGAATTTCTTGAGACTAGTACTAACATAGCCAATAATCCAATGGCCATTATCGCTCCAGCAGAGTAAATCAAATCGTTAGCGATACTAGGGGCTAAGTCAGCGTTATCCCCTACACCATCACCATCAGAATCTTTTGATTCATCAGGATCATTAGGGAATAAGTCATCAACATCTGGTACCCCGTCTCCATCACCGTCAAAAGCATCAAATGTTGTTGTACACAATAACGCTAGAATATCTATTTCCGCCTGAGAAATACGAAGGTTTGAGTTGGAATCTATTTCAAAAAAGTCAAATTTGTTTTCATATACTTGGGAGGATAATATTTCAATACTAACCTCTCGATTGTCAGGGGATAATTGATTAAATATCAATTCTATTTCATTGTCACAGTTACACGAAATTTGCAAAAGTTCAGCAAATTCTATCTCGCCATCTTTATTTGAATCAAGTTCCAAAAACCGAACAGAATCACCATTTATCACAACGTTTTTTGCTTCTTCTTCACTCAACAAACCATTTTTATCAATGTCCTTACTAGTCATTTCCTTGGCGGCTACGTCTCGACAATCTTCGACAACAACGGGGTCTTCCGGTTCTGTTATCGGGTCGATAAACTCTGAGTAAACCCATGAGGCGATTATAGTAACTTCGCTGATATCCTCTAACGCATTTAGCGTTATTTCAAATCTGCCGTTTGCTGGAAAATCAATAAAGATTTGTTGCTCTGTTCCAAACCCATCTGAGTTTATGGAAACCTGTTGTGCCTCTGGTTCTGCGCCTGGTCTTTGTCTACCTGACTCTCCAAACTCTCCTTCAAAGAAATCAAAGAAATCATCAAATCCAAAATCAATAACATTACCAGTAGCTTCTAGCTCCAAATCTCCACTTCCACCGTAGGTCGTTATAGATAAGTAATCACCCGGTTTTTCCAAATCAACAAAGAAGTTTAGAGATTCACCAGCAGGTGCTTCTATCCCAGATACTTCGTCTCCGTTAAACAACTGTATGGGAGTCCCGTCATATTGCCATACGTATCTGTCTTCAAACGAAGCAGTAATTTTTACCTCACCAAATACCATGTCAGTTTCCAACAATATATACCACATTCCCGGTGTAGGGTCATTAAATCCTATTTTATCACCTGCTCCAGGGCTGTTACTATTGTAAGTGAAATCAGAATATGTGGGTGCTTCAGCTAGTTTCATGAATAATGATGCTTCGCCAAAGCCAGAATTAAGGTCAACTTCAAGACGCTCTGTGCCTTGAGGCACATTTACCTTGAAGTATTGCAGTAAACCATCATATCCACTTAGAGGACCGTAGGCAATTCCCGGTGTTAGTTCAATAGCATCCTCTGGCTCTATGTTTTCGGGTTGATAAGTCATATCTGCTACTATTGTAAAATCGTTTGCTCTGCCGTAAGTATAGGCTGCGATATAATAGATTCCTGGCTCAACATCGTATAGGGTGACTACTTGTTCGTTACCTGGTCCACCATCCCAAGCAGATTTTTGCCCCTCCATTTCCATATCATCATCTTCAAATCCAAAGAAAAATCCAAATGGATCAGGAACAGTTCCCCAAGACATTGCCAAATCTACATTTCCATTGCCGTTGTATGTCTTAACAGTCAGCGCTGACAAATTCTCAGTGACATCGACATAATAGTACAATATGCGTTCTTCTTCAGGAGTTCCTCTGCCCCCTTCAATAGTCTGGTCAGTAACTGGGATGCCGTTAATTAATTCAGTCATTTCATCTAATTCTGGTGGTGGATCGGCAACCTCCATGTATGAGTAGATGGATAAATCTTCAATATCTTGTTTTGGCACTATCACCATCCAAAGTATTCCTTCATCTGGCCATGACCATTGTTCAAACATAAATCCCCATTCCATAGTTGCATGGCGATCATGGTTCCAAGAATTTGGAATAAATCCATGGCCAAAGTAAGCATCAAACTTTTCTTCTTCAACCTTCCAAAAGTCTTCCGATTCAATGTATGCATCAATCATTAGACTGCTAGTAAGTGGTCCAACTTCGATGAAAAATAGTAACTGGTCACCTTCTTGTCCTGAAATACCACTCAATTCTTCATCGCTGAATAATTCTACTGCCTGAGCAACGATAGTTCCATCGGGCATAACCCATGCTGCTCCATCAATGTACCCAGTTCTATTTTGATATAGGTCGCTAGTTAAGCCTCCTTCTCCCTCGGGGAATTGCCAGGATGTAGATTCGGTCAAGTTACTTATTGTTACGTTATCTATCATACCCTTGAAGTAATTGCAATCACAACCAGCCCCCATTCTGCCGATAAATAATTCATCACAATCTTCTCCAGATTGGTAACAATTATTGGAACCAAAATCACCTTCTGGGATGTTGGTATCTTCCACTGCAATAAGACCAGCAGGCTCGCCATTTATGAAAAATTCTCCATATGATCCTGCTTCTATTATAACACTAACTTGGGTCCATTCGTCTATATTTATGCTGGTATTAGAAGTAGGGTGGCGTGAAATTGAATATTCGCTGGAATATGCTAAATTACCTTCATTGATGTAAAGTCCCCATCCATAATCTCCAAGCATAGTGATGAAATTTAATCCTGATGTATCAGCCATGTTTACCATTGCTGAAATTTCAATAACTTCTGAATAATTTGGTAAATCTTCATCGATGACAATTTTATCATCAACACCATCAAACCTTAGAGCATAATCTGCACCAGGTCCAACTTCTACAACTCCATAAACCGGGAAGTATTGTGGGTCATCCTCTAAATCATTCCAATTTCCCGGCATGATATTGCCCATGTTAGTACTCGCAATATGTACATAGTCTTCTTCTCCATTGGCAGATGGTTGTTCAGCGCCCCAGTTTCGATATAGGAAGGGAGTCCCATCATGCCATCGATAATCACCCTCATTGTCGTAGTCTGACAGACCTATCCACAAATGCCTTGACAGATTATCAAAATTAGCAAATGTTTCCATTAACCATTGATTTTCTTGGTCATCATCTACGGTCACTAGAAACCCATCTAGACCTATAGCAACTTGTGCTGATTCACTCCATGATGCTTCACTAAGAAGGTGATATGTGTTGTTGTTATATGGATTTACGGCTGTGTGTAACACTTCAATATCTGATACATCTTGTGCCTCAGCATTAGTAGATAGTAAGGGTGCAGAAAGTGAAATCAAAAAAATACTGACCAAAAGGACTGATTTAGTTAACTGCTTCATGCTATCGTTAATCTCACGCAAAGGCCCCATTAAAAACTAGTGGTTGACTGATTGCGGTCTATCGTTTCATTTTTTTGCCACCAATTCTTAGTTCGGTCTCCAGTGGCATTTGATGCTCCCAAGCAAATTCTTTGACTATTCTCCAGCCTTTTTCTGAACCTTCATAATCTTTAACTTCGATTATTTTGTTTCTAGTATTAGCCTTAAAGGCAGCTACAGGCTCGGCATTTTTGAACACTAAGTATGCTGAACCGAACCCAAATCTCTCCTTCATTACATCGGCGAAATAAGGCGCTATTGGATCACTTGGTGGTAAGACAAAATCTCTTATTGGCTTGATATCTTTTGCCTCTTCTAGTAATTCTTTTCTACCCCAACAAACTTCGTGTAAATCCTCAATTAAGAATCCTTTAATCAGCGTTCCATCTTGCTCGAATTCGTTTAGTACTGACTTAATTTCCTCAGGCTTAAATGGTGTTCCTGCCAATCGCATAAATTGTTTAAGCGTAATAATTGGGTAGTCTGTAATCATTTTCCTCAAGTATTCCTTTCTGAGTTCCACCCGTTCCAAGGTTTTGTTAGGTTTTACCGTTCTAAATCCTCCCCTGAAGTCTTGGAC
>DUJK01000206.1:8785-9597 GCA_013329925.1 Candidatus Poseidoniaceae archaeon | reverse complement strand
AGAGCGTGTCTTTCTTTGAATATATTTGGGTCTGAATTAGTTGAGAAAAAGTCTACTATATCCAAAAGGTCTTCATCTGCAGGCTCCCCTCTAATGACTTGAAGGTCTTGAAAATGCTCATACGTAGCCCAAACTTGATGCCCTCTTAGATTGACTCCTTGGTGTAATCTATTTGCACTAGCCATACTTTTCAAGTCTGCTCGGTATACTTCACAACGTCCTCTTAGAGCAAAATCATCTCGCACTTCAGGAATCTTTTTCATAGCAATAACTTCATTTTCTAATCGGGTATTTTGATGAAGGAAATGACGGTGGAAAAGGGCTCTCTCGGCAATTTCCCTTGGTTGTGGGTCAACTATTCCACCACGAATCATTCGTTCTCCAGTCAACTTGAAGCCAATATTCTCGAGATACTTTCTAGTTTCTGGTTCTAATTGGGATACTGGCTCACTATTGAAATTTGTTAACACTGCAACATCTACTAACTGGTCGGAGTGGTTGTCTAATAAGACAGAGAAAGCCTCGCAAAATTCTTCGATATATGCATTCGGGATATGCAAGTCTTTGACCTCAAGATAATCATTGACTTTGAACATCAAAACCTTACCAATAGGGTCAACTCCTTTGAATACTGGAAGATACCAACCCCGATCCAAAATACTTCTTACTTCCCAAATAAATCTTGATACATATGGGTCTGATTGAGTTAAAATCCTCAGTTCCGTATCTTCTCTGCTGGCCCTGCTTAATTTGTCTACTTCGTTTGGCATACAATAGAAGGCTTCAGGTTCAGGTACCAAGGAAACAACCTT
>DUJK01000206.1:0-8404 GCA_013329925.1 Candidatus Poseidoniaceae archaeon | reverse complement strand
CTAGTGACAAAGAATCTCAATGTATGGGATTTGATTGGACCTAACCTTTTCACAACATCGACTAATGAATCTTCGAAACTCATCGGCTTGTAAACACCCAAAACCCTATGGAATAATGATAACTTTCTTCGTCTTCCAATAACATCTTCAAATTGTTTTACCACCAACATTTGACGTTCCAAATTATCCAGTGCTCGCTTCAAATCTCTGTGTAAAGATTTAAACTCATCACCTTTGGGAAAATCCTGCATAATTTCTTGCCTTGTTACATTCACACCAGGCGGTATTTTTTGCAATAATTGCTCCTCCATTGCACCAATCCAAGGTTCAGGTTTTAGTCCAAGAAGCATAGGAATATTCTTTTTTGTGGTATATCCTATTCTATTATGGAGCAACCGGCCCATTATCACATCAGAATCCATTTGGAGGTCTTTCCAATCTTTGAATCTAAATTCTCCCACTCGGTACATTAATTCTTGTTGTTTTTGGAATATTACGTGAGAATCAAATGCAGAAAAACCATCATCATATTGGGCGAATGATTTATCGAAAACCATATTTTGAACCCAACGATATTCAACAACCTCTTCCTCGCCCCCAGTTAGTCTGTGTTCATCTATTTTCAAGATATATTCAGCATCATCAGTTTGTTTGTAAAAGCCCACAGAGATGACATTTCTCGATTCCAACTCTAGTAAAATCCGGTCAACTAATGTCTTTGAAAATGGCAATCGTTGTTCAATCTCATCGACCATTTTAGGACCTTCACTACCTAACATTTCGATTATCTTAACACGCATAGCAACATGTGGATCGCTTACTTTCATATCTTTCCATTTTGTCGGTTTTAGACCATCGTATTCTACCGCAATCTGGTATTGTAATCCCTCAATATGTAATTCTCTAAGGTCCTTAGCATCTTTACCACCTTTGGAAGCTAGGCAGCCTAAGGTTCCATGAATCTCTGCCATGTAAGGAGTAAACCATTTTTCATCTAATTCAGGTGATCCGGTATTTCTAATCTTGACTATATCGCCATTTTGGCATAAGGTTTCAACCCAGCCTCTCAAAATTTCGAGGTCTATATCCTGAAGTTTTTCTTTGTATAGCGGATTTTTGAAGGATTTATCCAATCCACCTCCTTGAGACATCAATTTCAATAATTCTACAGGATTTTTGGGAATTGGGGCTTTGTTCAGGTAATAATTGGTTAACTCTTGAGCGGATAATTCAGTTGCTAAAGATCTTGTTCCAAGTAATCTCTGCAATATTGTGGGGTCGATATCCTTAACCAGAAACGCTCTAGTCTTCATCGACATTAAATCTTCAAAGGCTGACATGAATAATGACATTCCGAGTCTAGAAGGTATAGTCATTTTTTGATGCACAATCCTTGCTTCTCCTTGAACACATAAACTTAGGAAATCATTCAAACTGTTAAGATCAATGTCGCCAAACATTATCTCATTTTTCGCTTCCCTCATTAGCAGACTGTCTTCAATAGTTCGATGTTTATTGAGCAAAGCATCGGCTTTTTGCTGAAATTGCTGCGGACTAATTTCATCTGCACCGATTCTTTTTGGAATGATTAGGGAGCGTCCTGCTACTTCTTTGAATCTCTTGGAAAATATTTGCGTACTGATGATGTATCGCTCGATAACTTCGATATGGTTTTGATTTTTGAATGAATCATACATTTCTCTTGGCTCAATTTCTTGCGAGGTTCTAAGCAATAAGCCATTTTCATCAAATGACATCTCAATCACACTTATTCCTTTACTTTCAGCCAGTCCTGCTAAGAAATAACCAAGAGCAGTATTGAATCCCCGACCGCGGCATGTAGTAATCATGTAGGTTGGATGACCGCTACTGATTATTTGCTCAACTAGTATTCGATTAGGATCAGGTACTTGGAAGGAATCAATCGAGTGCTCCTCCAAATGACGAGCAATTGCATTGGCGACGATATTTGACAATCCATAAGCATCACATAATATCATTCTTGGATCAATTTCTTTCCTCAACGCAACTATGCAATGGCCAATAAGGTCGAGTAATGCGGTGGATAATTCCCTTGAACGAGACCTTGCTTCTCCAGACCAGGATGGAACTGTTGGACGATAGCCAGTAACTGCTGTTACGTTTACTCTAGTGCCTTGGATATTAGTAACTCGGTATGTTGAGCCACCAAGTAAGATTACATCCCCACCGCGTAGATTTGAAACGAAAGAACCACTCAATTGGCCAAGCACTGAACCTTCAGCATTGAATACTAGGTACGAATTATCAGGGGCAATTGTTCCGATGTTTGTGTAGTAAATCATTCTTGAATAACCACGCTTGCCGTAAATATTCTCTTCCCAATCAACCCAGACTCTTCTTTCTTCTTCAAGCATATCGAGAACTTCAATAAAATCATCGTATTCAAAATTTCTATATGACCAAGCATTGACTATCACTTCATATGCTTCATCAATATCTAACTGATTGATAATAACTAGACCAATCATAAATTGCGCGACTACATCAAGGCTATTTTCCGGGAAATGTAAGATGTCCATTTCTCCCTTTTGGATGGCTGATTGTAACGCAGCAAGTTCTATCAAATCATCAACACTTGTTGGTAAGAACCTCGCTCTTGGTATACCGCCAACATGGTGACCTGCCCGACCAATTCTCTGTAATGCGGTAGCAATGTCTCCAGGACTGCCCACTTGTATTACTAAATCAACAGAACCAATGTCAATTCCCATCTCAAGTGAGGAAGATGTAACAACGGCTCTCAAATGACCGTGTTTTAACTTCTTTTCAACATCAAGGCGTATTTTCTTATCCATGGAACCGTGGTGACCAGCGATTAGCTCACCAAGATGTGGTCGTAATCGTTGAACTAATGTTTCGGTCATTTTTCTAGTGTTGGCGAACACTAATGTTGTGGTGTGGGCAGATATCAAGTCAGCAATTACATCAATATTTTTCTCTAAAACCTTCATCACCGACAAATCACTGAATCTATTATCTGGAATTATTATGTCTAAATCCAGTTCTCGTGAACCAGATACTTTAGCTATGCTTACTTTACTTTCGCCACTACGTGACTCTTTATCATCGCTAGAGACTAGATATTCAGCAACTTTTTCCAAGGGTTCCATAGTCGCTGAAATACCAATTCTTTGAACTGGAGTTTTTAGTAATGTATCCAAATATGACAGGGTAAGACCAAGATGGACTCCTCTTTTAGTGGGAACTAAAGAGTGTAATTCGTCAATAATCATGTATTCTAGTTCACTGACAATTGGTTGGAAACGGGGAGATGTAATTGCTATGGCTAAGCTTTCAGGGGTAGTTATTAAGATGTGAGGCGGATGTTTTAGCATCCTTTGCCTTTCTGATTGAGGGGTATCACCTGTCCTTAATCCTACTTTTATTTCTTGAGCACGATCTGGTAGATATCGCTCAGAAATTTCAGTAAGTGGCCCAATTAAATTTCTTTGGATGTCATTAGCAAGTGCTTTGATGGGAGAGATATAAGCGCAATGGACTTTTTTCTCTAATTTCCCATCCAGTGCTAGCCTAACTAATTTATCAATGATCGTCAAAAATGCTGTTAGAGTTTTACCGGACCCAGTTGGGGAACAAAGTAGTAAGTGCTTCCTATCCATAATTGCTGGGATAGCCAATTTTTGCGGTCTAGTGAAATCGGGGAATTTATCCTTGAACCAGTTTCTAACTGGAGGGCACAACATCTCTAGTAAATTCTCAGTATTCTGAGGATTATCTAGGTATTCAATGTCAACCATTTTATTTACACTACCCCAGTGGTTCACAGTGAACGCAACCACTACTTGAAAACTTCGCCTTTAATTGTCTATTTACTTGATTCAGCACTAATAATAATAGTCGGGGATTAGAACAAGAAAAACATTTTCCGGCAAGTCACTGCTCGCCATACAATTCCTTTTGTTAATCTATTGAAAAACAAATCTAATAGTCTGTCAGGCATCTTAAACATTATACTGCCGATTTTGAAAGATCGCTTTGAATTTTTCATTACCTTACCCATTTGTTTTTTCCAGATTTTCTCATAGTTTGACAAATCTGTATTGTTCTTAATATGGTCTGCAATAACTTGTCCGGCTATTCTTCCACCAACCATTGCAATAGTAATTCCTGCGCCATTTGAAGGTAACACCATTCCTGCAGAATCTCCAACTAAGAGATAATTACCTTTGACAAAAGTTTTGATGGTGCCTGACATTGGTAAAGCACCAGCACCTTTGAAAGTAGTTTCACCATCATATTGGTCAATGAAATCAGCAGCATATTTGTTGAAGGGAACTCCTTTTGCAAAACTTTTTTGAATTCCTATGCCGATATTCGCACCAGAAGATTTTGGAAACATCCAAGCATAGCCACCGGGAGCCATTGAGCCAAAATGTAGTTCCACAGCATCACCATAATCTCCATCTTTTAATTGAAATTTAACAGGAATATTCACTGACTTTTCAGACCAGAACTTTCTCCTTACAGGATCTTTATGGCCTCCAGCGCCAACAATTACTTTAGCATTGATAGATTTTCCATTCCTCAAAGTAACGGTATTTCCTTCAATATCCTTAACATATGAATTAACTAAATAATTCGCACCTGCTTCCTTTGCCATCAAGACTAATTCTTCATCATGTGCTACCCGGTTTAAAATGAGACCTTCAAATCTATAAGACAATGATTTTCCTGACGGCGTGATTATATTCATCGTGTCACATCTACGTGATATTGCATGTTCTGGGGTTTGGAATAAATCATCCATTTCAGGAACGTCTGGGCATAATCTGCGCATTTCATCATTGGTTGGAACTAATTCACCACATTGAAGTGGGCTGCCAATTGAACTACGAGCATCTAAAACGAGAACACTTACGCCCGCCTTTGCAGCATATCTTGCCACTGTGCTACCTGCGGGTCCTCCTCCAATTACGATTACGTCATAATCATAACTTTGTCCCATGGGTTAGCGTGCGCCTTGTTATTCTTAACCATGCGTATTGGTACATATTATACAAAAAACAACGGTCAATTTCAAAGGTATGACACTCTACGAGTGGTTGGGGTTGACATGGCTAATGATGCTAGTAGCAGGCTAGAACGAATGTCTGGTATGCTAAAAAGAAGAGGATTTATTCTGCCCGCATTTGAAATCCATGGTGGTGCCAAGGGTCTCTATGATTTTGGTCCAAACGGTGGTCGCTTGAGAACTAGAGTTAACCAATTATGGCTAGACCATTGGACTTCTTTGGGTAATATAGTAGAAATCTCATCACCAACAATTACTCCATACGAAGTTTTGGAAGCAAGTGGACACGTAGGAGAATTTTCTGATTTTATGACTACTTGCCTTGCTTGCCAAGATGTAAGCAGGGCGGATACTTTACTGGAAGGGGCCCATCCAAATCCAGATTCTCTGAATAAGGATGAACTAGACGTGTTATTGCAAAAAAACCAACCGCCTTGCCCCAGTTGTGCTACTAGCGATTGGAGTAAAGTAGTTGCACAAAATTTGATGTTCAATACAACCATTGGGGCAGGTAACTCTGGAAGGCCAGGATTCTTACGTCCAGAAACAGCGCAAGGTATGTTCACATCATTTACCAGTTTATATCGCCATTTCCGTGAAAAATTGCCCTTCGGTGCAGTTCAGGTTGGGAAGGGCTATAGAAATGAGATTTCTCCTCGCCAAGGCATGATTAGGTTAAGAGAATTTAATATGGCGGAACTAGAATATTTCATTGACCCACAAACCACTCCTCAACATGATTTAACCAAGTGGGATAATGTGAGTTTTGATTTGCTAAGTGAAGATAATGGTCAAGTAACAATGACAATCGCTGAAGCAATTGCTAAAGGGATAGTCAGACATCCAACAGTTGGTTATTTTATGGCTATGACATATGATTTTTTAGTTGCAGTTGGAATTAATGCTGATAGGATAAGATTTAGGCAACATGAGTCCAATGAGATGGCTCATTATGCTACAGACTGCTGGGATGCTGAAATAGAAGGTTCCTATGGTTGGATTGAATGTGTTGGAATTGCACATCGTGGATGTTATGACCTTGAATCTCACGAAAAGTACACTGGTAAAACGCTAAGAGCGAGACGAGAATTTGCAACGCCACAAGAAGTTGTTATTGATGGTTGGACCATTGATGGTTCTATTGCTGGTCCAGCTTTTAGATCACTTGCAGGTAAAGTAAAGACTGCAGTAGAACAATTACCGTTAGAAACAGAGTTCCCAATTTCACTAAATATCGATGAACAAATGATATCGGTCGAATCAAGTCATGTTAAGCGTTTACAGAAAACTGAAACTTTGACTGGTGAGTGGTTTATTCCTCATGTAGTTGAACCAGCTTTTGGAATTGACCGTATCATTTGGCATGTTCTTGACCACGCATATACTGAAACAACAAAACAAGATGACAGTTACACGATGATGAAATTGAGTCCAAGTGTAGTTCCCATTGATTACTGCGTGTTTCCATTATTTGAAAAAGATGGCATGAGTGAACTTGCCAAAATGGTAAATGAAAGATTCAACAGCAAACGAGGAATAATTTCCAGCTATGATTCAAGTGGTTCAATTGGTCGAAGATACGCTAGAGCAGATGAAATTGGTGTACCAATATGCGTCACTATCGACCATCAATCACTGGAAGACAACACTGTTACTGTAAGGATTCGTGATACTGGCGAACAGACTAGAGTGCCAATTGACGAATTGTGATTAAATCATAGAATCTTAACGAGTCAATCATCAATGTTGAATAACCTTCAACTTATGGTGACTCTATGGCAAAAATAAGTGACTGGACAGAGAGGCACAGACCTTCTTCTGAAAGTCACTTAGAAGGTAATGAGTCTCAACGACAAAAAATTAGAAAGTGGCTTGATGATTGGAAAAATGGTACTCCCAAAAATAAGGCTATTTTGTTGGTTGGCCCACCCGGTGTTGGTAAAACTACAGTTGCAAGAGCAATTGCTCAAGATATGGGATGGAATGTCATTGAACTAAATGCCTCTGACGCGCGCAATGCTGCTTCGATTAGAAAAGCGGCTACAAAGGGTGCTACCCATCGTTCTTTATTCTATGACCCCAACGAAGAGGCAAAAAGAACTCTTATTCTAATTGATGAAGTTGATCATCTTTCAGGTGGTCTAAGAACGGTCAGCGAGAATCGGATTAACAAAGCAATAAATTTTAATCCTGAATCTAATGAAAATCATAATTTATCAGGTGATACTGGTGGTAAAGCAGAGTTACTAAACTTATTAAAAAATACCAAACAACCAGTTATTTTGGCTTGTAATGAAGTGATGGGACTGTGGGGTAAATCTTCCAATTGGCGTTCTACTCGTGAACGTTTTCAAAGACTATTAGTAACGATTAATTTTGAGCGAGCTAGTAAAGAGGCTTTACGTAATATTGCTCGTCGTGTACTAAAATCTGAAGGAATCTCATATGATGTTGAAGCCATTGAATTACTGGTAAATAGTAATCCGGGCGATTTAAGAGCCTTAGTTAGAGATCTACAAGTAATATGCTCATCTAATACCAAGTCTATCAACGCAGATTTAGTAAATGATTTCATAAATTCAGGTGAACGAGATGTCTCAATAGAAGTTTTCCCCGGCCTTGCCCAACTATACAAAACAAATCAAGCAATAGATGCAATCAAATTAGGTGTTTCTATTGATAAATCTCCATCTGATTTGTTAAACTGGATACATTGGAACAACCCATCGATTTTTACTAGCAAAGTTGCAATAAATAGAGGTAATAAAGCCCTATGTACTTCTTCTAAAATGCTCATGGCTATGTATGAAAACACTGCTCATCGTTCCTGGTATTGGAGTTCTCAAATCTCTGGTTTGGCAGCTTCGGTGGTAAATCAACAAACAAATCAAGGTAAACTATACCCTGGTTATCCAAATTTTCTAAGGCGCTCTGGCTCAACAACTCGAACCAGTGTGATCAGCAGGCTGGCGGAAATCTCTGGTTCCAGTAAATCAACTGTACGTGATGAATTATTACCAATACTTTCAACTCTTCATTCTGAAACATCAGCTTTAGGAAATATTGACGATTTTTCAATTTCTATGAGCCTAGGTTTAACTGGCGATGAACATGCTGCTTTGTGCGGATTAACAAAATCTAGAAAATCGACCAAAGAATTAGTTGCCCGCTATAACCTAATTGAATCTCAGCGAGTTATTAGTCCGCCAATTATGGTTGAGGCTGAAGAACCAGAAAATGCAACGTTAGAAAAAGGTGAAGAAAAGCCGAATAAAGGTCAAAGAACGTTGTTTTAAATTATCATTTTCGACCCGGTATCAACTTGCGGAA
>DUJK01000142.1:14692-15699 GCA_013329925.1 Candidatus Poseidoniaceae archaeon | reverse complement strand
GGTATTTGCAGATAGTATCCCGGCACAACCATTCTAGCATTGCTATTTCGGAAATATTCGAGTATATTGATTGTTTGTTACTGACGAACAGATTCATGAACCCATTCCTACATTAACAGGTCCAAAGAGCAAATAGATAATGAATAAAAATACAAAGAAAATACCAACTACCAAAAGTAGTATTGTCTCAATGGCTTTATACCCCACAGCTGCACCAACCGCAACTTTTGCAACAGGGTTCATTTTATTGAATCCGTGAGAGGGTATAATTCGGTTGTCTGTTTGTGTCACACCATCAATCATCTTCTGATGTGCTTCTTTAGCTATCCTTAATTTTTCATCTTCCTCGACATTCCATTCGAATTCACCATTACATAGTGGACATTCAAATTCGCCTGACGCATCATCATCGAGATCTATCTCGCCTTCGCAATGCGGGCAAAGAATCTCCACCATGGATATACTAAATGCCAATAAGGAATAATATTTTCCCATTTTCACTGTAACTTAATTTCTAATATTAATTGAACTGAGATATATTATCATGGTAATTGCAGATGGTACCCCGGTACGAACACTTTCAGTTATTAATTCTATAGATTAATTGGTAAATCAATGAGGCAAGTTTTCCTTACCTCATTAATTTTTGAATCAAAGCTTTACAAATTTGCCTTACTGAGAATTTGCTCATTGGCACTAGAAGCACTGAGAAATAAATCACTAAAAGCATCGATAGTGTGAATTATTGGTTCTGAGTAGCCACCCCCCATGAATACTACAGTGGGAATAAGTTGATCAACTGCTAGGTCAAAAACCATCTCGTTTCTTTTGCTCATACCCTGGCGAGAAATGTTCAATTTACCTAGAGTATCTGTGGCTAACCCGTCGACACCAGCTTGGAAGAGAATTAACTCAGGGTCAAATTGTTTGGTTATTTCTAATGCGGTGGCAACCATGGCGAGAATTTCCTCATCACCAGCATCTGCGGGTAGTTCTAAGTCATAATC
>DUJK01000142.1:0-14307 GCA_013329925.1 Candidatus Poseidoniaceae archaeon | reverse complement strand
TGGTCAACATTTTGCAAAATGGTGGCTGTCCCATCGCCTTGATGGACATCAAAATCAATTACCGCAATCTTAGTTAGATTGTACTTACTTAATGCTAAGAGAGAGCATACAGCAAGGTCGTTAAATATGCAATAACCGGAACCAAAGTCATAGTGAGCATGATGAGTGCCTCCGGCCATGTTGCCCGCAACACCACCGTGTTCCATTACATGGTCTAGAGCAGCAATCGCACCTCCCATTAGCAGCAGTGTTCGTGGAATTATTTGTGGCGTCCATGGCGTTAAACCAATTCGCCTTATTTCCTTTTGAGTCAAGGTTTGATTGAGAAAATTATCAACATAATACGGGTCGTGCGCCACAATTAGTTCGTCGCGTAATGCTTCTTTTGGTCGCTTAATGATAAATTTATCAAAATATTCGGGAGTTTTGAGTTTGTCTACCAACTTAGTGTAACGATCACGAGGAAACCTAGCATCAGGATGAATACCATTCGTGTATATTGGATGGTACCAAATTGATAACTGGTGATTTGTCATGACGGAGACTCATCCTGCAGATATTTGAGAACTTGCATGATTCCTAGTAATCAGGTAAATTATTAAAATTCTGACTTTTTATTTTACATTATTTACTACAATTGAAATTATTACGGACAAGATACGAACGGTTCAATAGGTGGCTACTGTTGGATTAATTTGAGGCATCTTAATGACATCAAAACCCTATCAACTATTTTATTGGCCAATACCTGGACGGGCTGAAGCTGCTCGAGTAGCACTCTCTTTAGCCAACTTAGATTGGGAAGACGTACTTCTGGATAGCGAACTTTATGCATCGATGAAAAGTAATGGAGAGTTACCTTGGGGAATGGTTCCTTTACTAAAGACTCCTGAAGGGGGACTTGCAGAATCAATCGCTATCCTTCGCTATGTTGGTCATATGTGTAATTTGACACCTGAAAGTGCTTTCATGGCGGCAAAGGTAGATGAATTCATAGACGGTATTAGCCCACATTTTTCGATTTTGGAAGGAACGTTTGGCATTGATGATATCAATGAGAGAACCAAAGCCCGTGAAGCATTATTTCTTCCCGATGCCAAGGGAACAAAGGGTTTGAAATTACTTGAGAAGAAAATTCAGGAATCTCCTACATCATGGATTGCTGGAACAAAAGAGATGAGCATAGCTGATCTAATGGTATTCACCTATACATTTGGTCTCTTTTCCGGTAATTTTGATGGAGTCTATGCATCTGTATTATCGGATTATCAAGTATTGTTGGAATATCATGATGTGATGGCTAATGAACCGAGAATTAAAGCCCACTACGCAGAACTTCCGGAAGGTTCTCTTTGCTGGACATACCAGCCTGGTGCATTTACTAATTAGGCATTAATTCACTATGGTATTTGCTGATAGTATCGGTGAGTTTAATTCACCATCCGAAGTCCGCAGATTATGATTGAGGTAGACTGCTATCAGTGCAAGTCTAACAAGAATGAACTTTATGACACTGAAAATGGTCATAATCTGGTTAAATGTCTAGAGTGTGGTCTGCTTTTTCTCAATCCCCGCCCCGGTCTTGAAGAAATCAATGAAGCATCTAAATCTGGCCTGCACAAAGGCGATAATAAGTCAAAAAAGTTCGGTGAATTTGATGAGAAACTCAAAGCAGCATATCTCTCAAGACTAAATGATTTTAATTATGGCGCTATGTTTAGTGAAAAGAAACAATATTCTTGGCTTGATATTGGTAGTGGACATGGAGAATTGGTCGAAACATTGGCTAATTTTGGTGGTGAATACATTGATGTTATGGGGATTGAACCAAATGTCAATAAACTCAAAGCAGCAATCGATAGAGGAATTAACCTCAAATTCTTAGACTTAGAAACTCATCAAGAAAAGTATGATGTTATTTCTGCTATTGATATCTACAGCCATTTGCCAAACCCGCCAGAAGATATCGCCAAGTGGTGCGCAATGCTCAATCAAGGAGGAGAACTTCTGATACAAGCTGTGGATTCAGCAAATCTTTCATTGGAGAATCAGCACAAACCATATTCACTGCCCGACCACTTTAGTTTCACGTCAAAGAAATTATTACTACAATTATTACAAGAATTAGGCATGGAGATAATTCAAGTTGAGAGTTATCGTTTGCCCCAATATCCTGTTTTCAGTTATTTGGAACTATTCAAGCAAATAGGCAGACTATTATCACCAGGTCGTTCGGCGAATTTCAAATTCTCGCCAAAATATCCAGATGCTGATCTGTGGATAAGGGCAAAGAAAAGAGAGTCTTAGCAAGGCGCTATCTATAGAAAATAATACTTGCTTCAGAGACTTTTCAGAACTCGCAATGTCGCACTTTCCCCAGCCGATAGCCCAGATATTCTGCGCATACCTGCGAATTGATTCCATTTTTCCAAAAGGTTTCCTTTCATCCATGCTCCTAGGAACCATGGATGAATGTATGATGAACGACAAACTGTTCTAGTATTGCCGAGGTTTGCAGCAACCGTATCAATTACCGCCAACATCGCCTTGTTTTTCCCTGTCTCTGTTGTTGGGACAATCCAATCTCCCTTACTCCAGAGTTTGTGGATTGATTCTACATCTGGCAGTTTTTTCACCCATTTTTTCATGTCCTGAGCATTTTGGGTTTTTGAAAGGAAGGCTAGCCGCTCTGCGCAACGTGAAGTAGCCGCCCAAGTTCTGAAGTTCTTGGCAGTAAAACCTTCACCACTATTGGCACGAATGTATTGATTGATGTGTTCTGCTTTCAAATCAACCTCATTGCCTGATTCTGAAATGTACATGAATAAGTCTGCATGCTTGGCTCCCAAACGGTTGGTTCGCAGTATGAGATCAACAAGAGAATCGTCTTCTATGGTAATCTCCCAGTCTTTATCAGATTTCCCAGTAAACGAAAAGACCGCGTCATGTCGACCCTCGGCATCATCCCCTTTGATATGCTTCATGTGCATTGATTTAAGTGTAGTTAGGCCATATGATTCGTTGGCTTTAGCATATTCATCACTGCCCACACGAATATTGTAGAGGTCAATCAGGCGAACAACAAGTGCGGAAACTGTGTGAATTGACATGGTTTTTTGTTCAAGGTCTTGGTCGACTTGTTTACGCAGCCGAGGTAGTTGTGAAGCAAAATAAACCACATCATCATACTTCATTTCAGTAGTTATTTCAGTCCAATCTGAATGATAACGATATTGCAATCTACCTTTTACATCACGGCCAGTAGCTTGAATATGGCCTCTAGCATTTGGACAAATCCATACCTCACTCCACGCTGGAGGTAAAGCAAGTGAATTCCAGCGTTTAATGGGGTCTTCATCGATTATTGGACTTCCATCAGGTGCTAGGTACTGCCAAAGGTATTCACCTTGATGAGTAGCAATATTTTGACGTGATACGCCGGCTAAAGAAGGGTCGCTACGAACTAAAGTTGCTCGCATCAAAGCTTCATCAGAATCAATTGGCACAAATCCAACGGTTAGCCCACAGGCGATGAACTTAGTGGCATAAGGTTGGACTAAGAAGAGTAAGAATTGGTATTAAATCTCATCATTTGCTGGTTTTTTTCTTTCCAGATAAATCATTATCGCCCATACGGTAAGTAAAATTCCTAAATTGGTAAACCAAATTGACGGTTCTGACCACCTGGTGCCATCATATCGCCAATCAGATATGGGGTGAAACACTGGGGTTGGGAAAAACTGTGCAGTATGACTTGGAATATCTGTTACAATGTTTAACAACCAAGGTAGCCAAATCAAAAATGCCTGTTTCTTAGCACTCATGGTTGCCAAGTAAAATCCCTCGAGGAATCTCGGCGTACCATATTTTTCTAGGTACCACCATGTTGCCAAAAAGCAAACAATTACCGTGATTGAACTGTGACTCCATTGATAAATTTCCCAAGAAAGTGGGTGAAAATCTGCGGTAACAGTAGTATCGTCAACAGTTGGATTTCTATGACCGGTGAAAACTGAAATAATCATAACAGGTACGAAAGCCATTAAGTCAGGAATTACCCCCATTGCTCCAGAAAATCGTCCTTTGATTTTCCCGTGGGTAACTGCCATTCCCCAAAACCAATGTGATATTACATCCATACAACTAAGTCGATGGCAGATCATTGATAAAATGATTGTAAATTATTCATGTTAACTAGAGCAGGAAAGCATTGAACATCCAACCCGATGTCTTGCCCATTCAGGGCGCTTCTTGAACCATTTTTCTTCAAATTCGGGTTGTTCACTGTAAGGATTTTTCAGCAGTTCATATAATTCTTCACAAATCGAATAATCGCCTTGGTTTGCCCCATCAATAGCTAATTGGGCCATCCAATTTCTCAGTACATATTTTGGATTGGCGTTGTTCATTTTATCTCGATTTGGTTCACCCTCAACTCTATCCCACCATTTGTTTAACCAAATATTCCATTTTTCGTGTGGAATATTTTCTGGATTGTAGAATGCATCTGATAAATGAGTAATCTCTGGACTTGCTATTGAAGATAGTAATCTAAAGAAAATAGTCATGTCTGTTTCAACTTCTTGAAGAATCTCGTTCAGTTCGACAATTAGTGATTCATCATTTTCCGAGAAATCTTCGATGCCTAATTTGTTCGACCACATTAAATTTTGACTTTCGACATATTTTGCGTCATAGTTTTCTAGTACCTTGTATAATAATTCAACATCATCCATAAGTGGTGCAATTGATTCTGCGAGTCTGGCAATGTTCCACGCCCCTATTTGTGGCTGCTGTCCATATCGATATCTTCCTCTTGAAGCGTCAGTTGTATTAGGTGTCCAGTTTGTATCATAATCTTCTAACCATCCATATGGTCCATAATCGATAGTTAATCCATGGATTGACATATTGTCGGTATTCATTACGCCATGAACAAAGCCAACTCGCATCCAATGAGAGATCATAATAGCGGTTTGTTGTGCAACCTGGGTCAACCAATTGATTCGACCATTGTCATCAGCGACAGAATGCTGTGGGAAATGATTCTTGACGGTGTGCTCAAGAAGTTGTTTTAGAGTATCATAATTTCCATCAGCAGTATGAATTTGGAAACTCCCAAAACGGATAAAACTAGGTGCGACACGACAGACTACTGCACCGATTTCTGGTGCTGGATTGCCATCATACATTACATCCCTAACTACCATTTCCCCGGTTGTGACCAAAGATAATGCTCTGGTAGTTGGTACATTTAGGTGAAACATGGCTTCGCTACACAAGAACTCTCGAATTGATGATCGTAGTACAGCCTTGCCATCAGCAAACCGAGAATATGGCGTAGTTCCAGCGCCTTTTAGTTGTAATTCTAGTACTTCATTTGGTAGCTTTACCTCGCCCAATGTTATTGCTCTGCCATCGCCTAATTGGTGAGCCCAATTACCAAATTGATGACCGCCATAACGCTGTGCATAAGGCTGCATACCATCAACGACACTTCCCCCACCTAGGACTGAATCATTGCCTCTTGCAAGATTTAATTTGTCAGCCATTTCATTTGACCATAAGATTAATTTTGGATTTGGTGGGGCTGTCGGACTTACTTTTGACCAACAGACTCCGGGTACTTGTCGTGGTTTGCCACCAACCTCGCGGTCTCCAGGAGTCTGGTCGACAAATCGGCTAAGCCACTCCAGTTTTTCCATCCCAGCCACGGTCATAGTAAAAGCACCAGTGTTTTGAATTTGTGGATTGTCGCAGTTGTTCGTATTTTGTCATTGTCAATGTTTGATTAAATATTATTCTGATTCTTGACTCGCAATAAACTCGGCAAAATCTTCCTCGTTATCAAATTCAATAACTAGCGGCGAAATTTCCTTACAATCTTGACATTGATATTGTTGTCCTGTCATAAATCCTAGATACGGATATACTCTGATACCATGACAAAAGGCACAGATTCTGAAGGACATAACCGCTGATTAATGCTTTACTATATGATTACTTGTCAATAACTATCAAAACAATGATTTATATCATCAAACCAATTTTGTTAGTCATGGCAAGGGAATGTAATATAGATGCAAGGGGCAAGTTTGTTCGCCTTGTTGGAGGCTCAGTATCGGTATTAGCCGGAATTATTGCCATGCTGCTAATCGTTGCAGGTATCTTGCCAGAAAACATCTTTACCATCGGCTCAGTAATCGGAATGTTTGCTGGCGGTGCTCTAGGAATTTATGAGGGGAAATCTGGTTGGTGCGTAGCACGAGCTATGGGAATAAGAACCCCAATTTGATGGCGAAAGTCACTCAAAACCTCAAAAAAACCACATTTTGGCCAATAAGTACTGGTTAACCTTATACCATATTTTGCTAATTTAGTGCTGATGGGGTGCACAATATGGAGCGGGAGCAAGGGACGTTAAGTGAGAGTTTTTCAGATTCAGTACTAAAACAAGCAAATAATCAAAGTAAAATCACAGAGGAAATTACGCTTCATGTAAAACCTCAGCCAGTGATAAATGATGATGGCTCTTTTGCTAGCCTAGCGACTCGTATCGTCGACGAGGTTGTGGCGACGAAATCACCAAAAGCATTAGCAAAACAAGTTTTGGAACGAGTTGGCATTGGTAATGAAATAAAATCAGCAGAACCACAAATCTTCAACGGTCACTTACGCCACGTTGGCAGGCGGGCAAGAAAAGTTGTGCGCGAACAAAATGACAGTCAGCAGTTAAAAATCAGGCGTGTCAAGAAAGCCCATCGTGGCCCGCCGCCAAAGCTTCGCAGAATGGGTGCTCCGCCGGAAACGAGAGTTCGCCCGGCCATAGGAATGGAAGATGAAATCCGCCGTTCTGCCCGCGATTTAGACAATAAGCGTGGTAAATCAAAAAGGAAACGACGTTTGTTTAGACGATGAAAATTCTACAAATCGTCAAAAAGGGTGACCTTCCCGCTTAACTTGGTGAGAATATGGATATCGCTAATCCTAGTGAAGAACACGCAATGTTACGCTCAATGGTAAGAGACTGGGTCAACGAATTTGTCGAACCTCAAGCATTTGAGCACGACAAGCATGAACGATTTAATTTGGATTTACTAAAGTCAATGGGAGATATGGGCTTACTTGGCATTAGTGCACCTGAAGAGCATGGTGGTGCTGGCCTTGATGCGACTGCTTGCGCAATAATTCACGAAGAACTTTCAGCATCAGATCCAGGCTTTGCATTAGCATACTTGGCCCATGCAATGTTATTTGTCAACAACTTAGCCTTCAATGGTAATGAGGATCAAAAAGCTCGCATCCTGCCAAAGGTTTGCTCAGGTGAGTGGATTGGGGCTATGGCTATGTCAGAGCCTGATGCTGGTACTGATGTCTTAGGATTGACAACTAGTGCAGTACAACAAGATGATGGGACTTGGAAACTAAATGGTCGAAAGATGTGGATTACCAACGGTTGCTTAGATGAAACAGGTACTCCTGCTGACGTAGTTTGGGTTTATGCAAGAACTGGAACTGATGATAAAGGGCGAGTTCAACTTTCAACATTCTTAGTCGAGGCAGGTATGCCTGGGTATTCAGTTGGGCAAAAAATCTACGATAAGACTGGGATGAGAGCCTCAAACACTGCAGAATTAGTATTTGATGACTGTATAGTTCCAGCAGAAAATCTAGTAGGCGAACTTGGTGAATCACTTATTCACATGATGTGTAACTTAGAAGTTGAGCGTCTAACACTTGCCGCAATGTCTTTGGGAATCGCTCGAAGGTGTCTTGATGAGATGAATCGTTATGCAACTGATAGAACTGCATTTAGGAATAAAATACGAGACTTTGGCCAAATTCAAAAGCACATAGGTGACTCATGGGCTAAGTATCGTGCCATGAGATCCTACATTTACGACACTGCAGCGAATTTGCAACTTGGAAAAGCTGGTCATCGATTGGATTCTGATGGTGTCAAACTGTTTTCATCAACCGCAGCTAAAGAAATTGCTGATTCCGCAATTCAAGTAATGGGTGGTTACGGTTATGTTGGTGAATACCATGTTGAGCGATTGTGGCGTGATTCTAAATTATTGGAAATTGGTGGCGGAACTATAGAATCGCATCAAAAGAATATTGTCAAAGACTTATTCAAGAATCCTGAATCGGTCAATCAATGATTTCTTGTTCATCAGTTATGCCAACTAAATTCTTGGTTGATTGCCAAACCGAAGCAATCATACTTGCCGCCAACAACAGTCCAATCGCAATAACTGTACCCCATACCCATATGCTAGAAACGGTGGTCATGGTTTCATCGTAAACCATTAATCCAAGAGATGTAGTAATTCCAACGGCTGCTGCAGTTTGAAACAAGAGAAGTTTTGGCAGTCGAAGCATATTAGATGATTGTCCTAGCCTTGATAACATGTACATTGACCATGTCATAGCACCAATTCCCCAAATTGGTATCTCTGCCGGGTAACTATCCATTATCAGAATTGCACGTTCAGAGATGAATTTGTCTGCCCCAAACAATACCACAATCCATACCAGTGACGCTCCAAGAAGATGAATTACTTCTCCCATAACTGGTGAAGTTGTAGTATTAGTTTCTCTTTCTTGCTTTGGTTGGCTGGTGGTGACTTGGTGGACTTTTGAATTATTAGTTGATAGTGCTTTATGACGGCGTTCTAGATGATCAATCCGTTGTGATAAACGCTGCATTTCTTCAACAATAGTAATCATTGTTTCATTTTGTTCCGAGGCAATTTCCATCCTTTCATTTTCAAATTCAGGTAAGGTGATCATTGAGGGGACATCATCTAACAGCCCTGCCTCAGACAATTCAGTCTTTGTTTGGGCCAGTTTTTCTTGTTTTTTCTGCTGGCGTTTTTCCTTTTGCTCAGAAATCGTTGTCTTGATGGAATTATTGGTGTTTTCAACCATTGACTTGGTACTGCTTGCTACCTTTTTGGAAAGTATGCCAAGCCGTTTTTTTGTCATAGCCAATTTTTCAGATAATGTCGATGGCTCACTATCTGTCATATTTAGCCATTAGGGGTTTGTTTGTTAATTATTTGCTTGCTTAGTATCCTACAGGTACTGGGTCAATCATTCTCCAAAGATACCATGATGCCGCAGTTCTGTATGGTGACCATCGCTTAGCGATTTCTTCTACATCATCTTTTGATTCAGCCTGTGGTGCTAAAATTTTGACAGCCTTGACTAGACCAATATCACCCACACTAAATACATCAGGGCGCATAAATGAAAACATCAACATCATTTCAGCAGTCCACGGGCCAATGCCTTTGAATTGAATTAAATGCTGCTTTATTTCCTTATCACTCATGTTCTCCCAATCTTGGTTTAACAACAAATCAGAATTAGCTGCCAAACCATGAATATAGCTTGACTTGGGCCTAGTTAATCCACAAGCAGCAATCTCTTCTTGAGTGAATTTCATGACATTTTCTGGAGTTACACTGCCCAGCATTTTGACCAGTCTACCCCAAATAGCGTCTGAGGCAATTACCGAGATTTGTTGGCCGACGATGGATCTTACAGTAGTTTGAAACAAATCTCCTTTCCCTTCAAGGCATCCATCAGGATATTTCTTGACGATTTCTCCGAGTAGTTCGTCATTTGATAAGGCCGCCACTGCGTCATCCCACCATGTTGGTTTACCAGTCTGCATGACAAGCAATTAGGGGTCTAGGTTTTGACCTCTTGCATATACGCACAATCATGCGAGACAAATTACTAGAGATGCTAGAGTTGAAACAATTGCCAAGAACTGGTTGGGTTCGTTCAGGTGTTGAAAATCCCGAATCAGTAGCAGCACACTCTTGGGGCATGGCGGTATTAGCACTAAGACTAGCGCCAAAGGACCTTGATCTAGTGAAGATTTTGTCGCTTTGTCTAATTCATGACTTACCCGAGGTCAGAGTTGGTGATTTAACTCCGCATGATGATATCTCAAATAAAGCAGAATCAGAACACAAAGCCATGTCTGAAATGGCTCCACAGTGGTTGCCACTTTTCGAGGAATATGAAGCAGGAGATACTGCAGAAGCCAAATTCGTCAAACAAATCGATAAATTAGATATGGGTCTTCAAGCAATGTTGTATCAAAACAAGCAAGACATTACTCTAGATGAGTTTATTGAAAGTGCAAAATCCAACATTAGCGACAAGAATTTGCTTGGATTTCTTGACTAAAGTTTCCGACAAGGACAAAAACTAGTTTGTCTCCCGCTAGAGCAGAGCCCGATAGTGTAGGGGTCCATCATGGTGGGTTTTGGTCCCGCCGACGTCGGTTCAAATCCGACTCGGGCTACTCCTCATTCAAGAGTAGTCAATTTCAAATTTAGATAGTATGGGTACGCTCATTGAAAATACTATTGCAATCCAAACCATTGCTCCAAAACTTCCATCCATATCATCCTCGCCACCAGACCAAAATTCATCTGGCCCTAGTCCCGGTTGAATTATCATAAAAATTACTACACCAATTAACAATAACAAGCAGACTACAATTGAAGAAAACTTCCGAACAATGTCGTTAACCATATATCCCTTATCGGGTAAATTCATTAGTCCAGTATTGGCAAGTATTGCGGCAAGTCTAGAAATTATTCCAATTATGGCAACTACTAAAGTAATTATTAGCATTATTTTCAAGATCAAAGTAGATGTTTTCCAAGATTTCCAGTAATCGACAGATTGTTTAATTTGATCACATTCTGCAGAACTACCATCAACACATCGTGCTTCATAGAAGTCTTCTTCATCTTCAACTATCTCTGAATATGTTGCAGAATCACTACCAAATCCGAATCCAAATTCCAGTTCAACTTCTGATAGACCCATTGTTAAAATATCATCCCCATCTGCACTTATTGTATACCAAGAACTAGAAGTTAAACAAATAATTACGATAATTAACATCACTAAAGAAACGCCATGACCAGCCCATTCAAGAGGATGAATAGATTTGGTTTTATCAAACTCATTTACCATCTTTTTGGGTTTATTGGGGTCAGAACGAGTAACTAACACACCGGTAAATTGCGCTTTGAGTATTGGTACAAAAATACAACACAGGTTTCCAACAGTAAATGCCAGAGCAATAAGTATTGACGGTATGTCAGCAGCATCTTCATATCCAAATATAGAGAATAAGAACAACAAACCAGAGATGCAGGCAATTACAATTAGTGGTATAAATTCACCTTTTGCAGTTTTAATTCCAAAACCCATGCCAACCGTTCCCAATGCTATTGTAATCAAAGATATAATGATGAAAATAGCACCAAAACCTGTTCCAGTACCAAGCGCAGATTCTGCTGAACTGAGGTACAATCCTACGATTATACCGTATATGCCTCCGATAATTAGTAATCCCATGTAGATAGAAAACGCAATTCCCGCAACCTTCGGAACTGCTGGCTTTTCCTCGAAATCTGTGGTTACTATGCGGTTGTTTGTACTTACTACTGCATCGTCAAATGATTCATCTTCTTCGACATTCCACTCGAATTCACCATCACATAATGGACATGCAAATTCGCCTGATGCATCATCATCAAGCTCTATTTCTCCTTCACAGTGTGGGCAAAGGATTTCAACCATAAACACAGTAGTAGCAATCGGGTAGTTAACTATTCTCCCTACATACCACATATTCAAGAATCTAGTATGCCTCGCAGTGATTACGGGATTGAGATGGATAGTATTGCAGTTATTGGCGCAGGACAAATGGGAAATGGAATTGCACAGGTTGCTGCATGTGCTGGTTATAATGTTGTGATGGTTGATATCAAACAGGAATATGTTGACAAAGGTATTTCGACAATTGAGCGCTCACTCGGCAAACTGGTTGCTAAGGAACGCATGACTCAATCAGATGCAGACGCTGCACTTGCTAGAATATCTACCTCAATAGACCGTAATGATTGTTCTTCAGTAGATTTAGTAGTCGAAGCAGTACCAGAAATTATGGAATTGAAAGCGTCTATCTTTTCTGAACTTGACAAAATTTGTCAACCAGAATGCATCTTAGCATCAAACACCTCCTCAATTTCCATCTCAGAAATTGCTAAGTCTACCAGTAGACCTGACAAGGTGATTGGTATGCATTTCATGAATCCAGTGCCAATCATGAAGTTAGTCGAGATTATCAACGGCGAGGCAACAAGCGATGCAACCAATGCATCTGTAGTTAGTGCCGCGGCCAAGATGGGTAAAACTGCGTTATCCTGCAACGATTCACCAGGTTTTATTTCTAATAGAATTCTTTGTCCAATGCTTAATGAAGCAATACTAACCTTACAAGAAGGTGTTGCAGAGCCTGAGGCAATTGATGGAATTATGAAACTTGGTATGAACCATCCTATCGGACCGTTAGCTCTATCTGATTTAATTGGACTAGATACTGTATTGCACATTATGAATGTTTTACATGAAGGCTTAGCAGATGACAAATATGCGCCAGCTCCACTACTCAAATCAATGGTCGCTGACGGAAAATTAGGCAGGAAATCTGGTGAAGGTTTTTACAAATATTAATTATTGAAAATACTGAGGCTATAATATGAATCCAAAGGTGAATGTTCTAGGAAAAGAACTACAAGAATGCTCAACAGACCCACTGACAGGTTGGTATCGAGATGGCTGTTGTAATACTGATGAAAATGACCGAGGTCTACATGTAGTGTGCGGAATCTTGACCGAAAAGTTTCTTGAATTTGCTAAATCAAAAGGTAATGATTTGATTACTCCAGCGCCACAATTCAATTTCCCTGGACTTAAACCAGGAGACCGCTGGTGCATTTGTGCTAGGACTTGGCTAGATGCAGCTAATCACGGCGTTGCATGCCCGGTTAACTTAGAAGCAACTCACGAAGAATCATTGCGAATTATTCCACTAGAACTATTGGAAATGTATGCAGAATAATATTACTTAATCTACTTCTGGCAGAAGTTTTGGTGTCAGATATTTGGGAAAATTGCCTATGAACAGCGGGAATGGTCATAAGCCAATACATAGCCAGCAATATGAGGCAGACCCATGGTAGGAACTGATAGAGTAGAAATTAGAACACTGAAAGTAGGCAGATTTTGTGTTGTTGACGATGAAGCATACAAAATTCTGAGCATTTCTAAATCAAAACCTGGTAAGCACGGTTCAGCCAAAGCACGTCTTTCTCTGGAAAGCATCTTTACCGGCAAGAAAATTTCCCACGTTGGAACAGTAACTGATTCAATAAACGTCCCGATGATTGAGAAAGGTACAGCAACAGTCACTCACATGGAAGGTAATGAAGTACATGCTATGAACGATCGAGATTACTCTATGATGATTCTCCCTATGCCAAATACAGATGGTGGGATGACAATTGAAGCTGGTCAGAAAATAATGTGGCAAGAAGCACTTGGCCGATATATCATCATTAGAGACCACTGAATCAAAATTTATTGGTAAGAAATACAACACTTACTGTAATTTGTAGGTGTCTAGTTCATAAACTGGATTTGATTATTCAACATTATGGCTGGCGAAGCGGTAGCGATTGAGAATAGTAGTGCGAAAGAGATTATCAACTCTATGAGCGATGATAAAAAGAAAGCACTGAAGAGTTGGTACTTCTATGATTGGGCTAACCAAGCTTATGCCCTAACAGTGATGACAGTAATTGCTCCTGCATTAATGGCAGCGTTATACAACACGGCAACTGGTACACAATCTGGTGACTCGTTTTATGCTTGGGTATTGACTTTTTCAATGCTATTTGTTGTAGTGACTGCTCCGGCTCTTGGAGTAATTGCTGATAAGATGCCGATTAAGAAAAAGTTACTGAAATGGTATACTGTAGTTGGAATTATCTTCACTGCATTGATGGGTGCAGCACCTTATTTTGGTTCTCAAGGATATCTAATCCTAGCATTGATGTACACTATTGGAACTATTGGTTTTACTGGTGGTAACGTAATTTATTATTCCTTTATGCCTTATCTAGCCCCAAGAAAATGTCAAGACCATGTCTCTACTTGGGGTTATGCATATGGATTCATAGGTGGTTCGATGATCTTGATTTTCCACCTAATTGTTCTACTAGGATTTAGTTGGGATACTAACTTTAAGATGGCAATTATCTTTTCGACCTCAGCAATTTGGTGGTGGGGATTCGGACTGTTGATGTTCAAATGGACTCCTGAGCCAGAAATCCCGTCTTCTATGGAATGGAAGGGTTTCAAAGATGCTACAAAAGTTGCTTATTCCCAAGTATACCAAACATTCAAGGAAATAAAGCGCTT
>DUJK01000162.1:8819-11388 GCA_013329925.1 Candidatus Poseidoniaceae archaeon | reverse complement strand
CAATTAGTGTTTAACCATGATATTGGCTTAGAACAACTGGTTACCTGGTATCAACAAAACGACCCGTTATCTCCTTGGCATACTTTGTCTAGAGCAGCATTATTTGCGCAAAATAATGAGGAATTAAATGCTGCCAGAGAATACCGCAGAGCGGCAGAAAGTGAAGAATACGACTATGAACATTCAATGATTCTTTATCGTAAATCAATAATTCATCTTGCTCATGCCGAACAATGGAAAGAAGCAGTTGAACTATTAGATACAAAACCCGCATTGCGTACTGCAATAACCAAACGTTTCCAACTTTATCTCAAAGTTTCATTTACTGCAAGCAATCAAAAAACCAATCAAGCAACACAGTTATTGAAAGACTTTGTTCGCTATTCAAAAGAAGTCGAGGAAGAAAACCTTGACGGAGAAATCGAAACAAAAACCATCACATTCTTTGCTGAGGACGAACTAGAAACGCTGAGAAATTATCCGTTCGAGCATTCAAGAGAATTACCGGCAGATCCGTTTTTAGGGCGCGTTACTGCGGCTCTAACTGCGCTTCAACGCAATAAGCGACGTAATCGGCATAGTTTCGATAATAGATTCCGTAATGAAATGCAACAAACTCCGCCTACGATAATGGCGATTTATGATATCGCTCGCGATGCTGCGGAAAAGATTCCGATTGAAGGTCTAACCTATCTTGAGAGGGCGCAGAATTCTGGTAAATTCAACCCATCAGAAATGAAGACATTATATGATGCGGAGAGAGCACTATTTGCCACTCACAAGTTACAAATTCCTAACTCGTCAAGACGCTATCTTAAGAATTTGGCATTACCTCCGTTAGTAGTTGTAGATACTAACATCTTAGTAGATGCATTAGTGGACAAGATTGCTCACAATCTTGAGTTAGCTAGTGAAACAAGTCTAGACCTGTTTGAGCATGATAACTTCCACAAAGTGCTCAAAAGCCGTGCAGATGCAGGACGAATCAATCTTTGGCTACCTTCTATAGTGAAGCATGAACTTACTGAATTAAGTAAACGTCACGGCAAATTAAAGGCTAAATTTAGTTCTTCTTTAGTAAAACCAGAAGTCCTTGAATCAGTGCTTGACGACGCTAAAATTGCTAAATTAGTTGATGAAATAATTTCAGAGTATAGCCGTTGGAAACCACTCGATATCCATACCGAGAGAGATGCAATAGATGAACAATCAGATCAAGAAATCAGTCATTTCTTAGCTGAATTTTCTGAAATATATGATGAACTAACCGATATGAAATTAAGGAGAGATCCCAAACAAAACCGAACAGAGATTAACGGTAAAACAATCTTTCCAGAACCAGCAGATCGTGAAATTATGGCGATATGCCGAAACTTAGCATCGCAATCTTTGGAAGGATTAGGCAGTATTTTGGTAGCCACTAGGGATGGAGATTTTACTTTGACTGCAAGAGCCTTTGAAGAACGGTTTGGCTATGGAATAATTAAGAATAGTAAGATGCTAAACTCTTGGTTAAACTAAAACTAGTTTTTCCATGCTGCATAATATCTTGTTACATCTATCGATTCTTGGTAGGAAAATTGAGTAAATCCATGTAATTTTAGAATACTAAATGAGGCTTTTAACCAATCTTCTTTCAGCGGCCACGGAGGTGCTTGTATCATCTGCCCGCCGTTATCTAAGCGCCCAATGCACAACAAGAAACCGTCTCTACTGAGTAATTTAGGTAAATTTTGAGCCGCTAGTTCTCTTATGCCACCATCTGGTATTGCTTGTAAAATATGAATCTCAACCACCAAATCAAATTGTTCTAGCCATTGTTGCGGGGGCTCAAGGATATCAGCAACTTGCCAATCTACTGAGGACTCAGGAAATCGTTCTTTACACCAATCAATACATTGTTGTGAAATATCAAAAGCGGTTACTTGGAAGCCAAGCTCTTCCAAACCCACAGCATCATCCCCAAGCCCACAACCAACAATTAACGCTTTACCGCCAGAGTGATTTTCTTTTACCCAATTCATCATTACCGGATTGGGTGACATTCTAGCCCAAGGAATCATTGATGAGTCTCGGTTAGCTAAATCATATAGTTCATCAAACCAAGCAATAGGGTCATCATTTATTGCGGCCTTTGCCGTAGAAATTAATTTTTCACGCTCAATTTCGGTCATATCACTCATAATCATCACATGTATGAGATAATTGCATCACCAAATTCACTACACTTAAGCAACTTTGCGTCGTCCATTAATCTTTCAAAGTCATAGGTAACTGTCTTAGCCGAAATTGCGCCTTCCATGCCCTTGACGATGAGGTCCGCAGCAGCAGTCCAACCCATGTGCCTTAGCATCATTTCAGCGCTCAGTATTACGCTTCCGGGATTTACTTTGTCTTGTCCAGCATATTTTGGTGCAGTTCCGTGAGTTGCTTCAAAAATTGCAATTCCGGTGTCATAGTTGATATTTGCACCAGGGGCAATTCCGATTCCGCCAACTTGAGCAGCTAGTGCATCAGAAATATAATCGCCATTAAGATTCATTGTAGCCAGTACAGAATACTCTGCAGG
>DUJK01000162.1:4568-8390 GCA_013329925.1 Candidatus Poseidoniaceae archaeon | reverse complement strand
AGTTCGGTCGCACCAAATTCCTGCTTGGCTAATTCGTAACCCCAATCTCTAAATCCACCTTCGGTAAATTTCATGATATTTCCTTTGTGTACTAGAGTTACGGTGTCTTTATTGTTATCAACAGCATATTTTAGCGCAGCACGAACAATTCTTGCAGTTCCTTCTTGTGAAATCGGTTTGATTCCTATTCCCGAGGTATTAGGGAATCTAATCTTATCAACCCCCATTTCGTTTTGCAAGAAATCAATGACTTTAGCAACTCCTTCAGTGCCGGCTTCCCATTCAATTCCTGCATAAACATCCTCACTATTTTCACGGAATATAATCATGTCAACATCTTGTGGGGCTTTAACTGGAGAAGGAGTCCCATCATACCACCTAACCGGCCTTACGCAAGCGAATAAATCCAATTTTTGTCGCAGAGCAACGTTAAGCGAACGGATTCCTCCGCCAACTGGTGTTGTCAATGGTCCTTTGATTGAAACTAATCCGGATCTCATAGCCTCTAGTGTTTCTTCAGGTAACCACTGACCAGTTTGATTGAATGCCTTTTCTCCAGCAAGCACTTCACTCCAGTGAATTTGCTTTTCGCCAGAATATGCTTTACTTACCGCAGCATCCACGACTTTTATCATCACTGGACTGATATCAACACCAATTCCATCACCTTCAATAAAGTGTATAGTGGGGTTATCAGGCACATTTAGCAAGCCGTTGTTAAGGGTAATAGTCTCTCCAGCCATTCCAATCAATACAGCCGAGAGGCATTTCCTTCAAGAATGAACCGCCCATAGGCGTGTCATGTTCGGCCGCGTTGAGTGGAAAGGTGAGAGTAAAGTCGATTGTTTTAATGAAGCGGGAGATTGCATAGAAATCGACTGGGATAATGGGCCTTCGCCAGTGCAAATAGTGCTGCAGATGATCGGTGCATGTTCTCTAGCTGATGTTCAAATTGGATTGAAAGATCGTAAGATTTCAAGAATATGGATTGAGTTGTCGGGTCAAAGAAAAACCGAAGCGCCAAAGGTTTTCACCGCCATAGAAATGAATTATTTCATTGAGGGTGATGCGCCAAAGAGACTTGCTAAGAGGCTAGTTGAAAAGAGCCATGAAAAATACTGTACAGTATCAAATATGTTCAAATCTACGGTAGATATTTCTTCAAACGTTTTTGTTAATGGTGAAAGTTGTTGAAGATAGTGCCTGCATAGCCTTTGCTAGCATATCACGCAGTGCCTCATATAGTGGAATCCAACTACTTGGAATTGTCTTAGGTGCTGGCTCTATCAAGAGTGAGTTGTTTTCACTGCGTACCTTAGCAAATGGCCTTAGTGGTCCAGACCCATCAACTTCGATTATTACGGATAATTCGTATTCTTCCTCGCTTTTGCTTACCTTGGCGGTATCTAGATTGAATTTCGCCTTGGTGGGTATTTTACTGATGATTGAGTCTTGGTCTAATGAGTGTAGCTCCTTTTTCACTAGGACTTCCAATAATTCGGTAATTGTTTCATCGGAGATGGTTCCCATTTGAGTTTCAGTCAATACTTCATTTTGTACGACATTGATTGGCTGGACATCCTCTTGATGGTCTGCTTCATTGTCATCGGATAACAATATGGCAAGATTCTCATTTTGGAAATTTTCGGCAGATTTTGCTGCTACAGGCCGGCTGTTTACGACACCCAATTCTGCAAAAATATCTATTTCGTCTTCCTCAAATGAGTCGGGTAAAACAAAGGCTTCTTCTTCGAACATTAACTAGAACTTTGATTTCATTATACTTAATATAATGTTCCTCACTATCGCGTTTTGCATCACGATACTTTAATTGCGTAAGGGTATGATAAGTGTCAAAGGTGGTGACATTTTGGGCAAAGCGTGGCTACTAGATTGCCAAGGGTAATTGGGATAATTTTCCTATTCATTATCTTGGTTCTCTCACCGATTCAGACTGTAGATGGATTTCCCAACGGGGTTGGTGATATTGGCGAGCAGGGGTGCCTTTGTCATGGAGCTGAGAACGATTTAACATCTGTTGATATAGTGGGCTTGCCAGAAAAATTTGAATCAAATACCACTTACTATCTCCAGCTTATTGTTGATAATCCCGCAATCGATGTCAATACAAGTTCTGCCCAAGGTGGGTTTAGATTGGTTGTATCTTCTGGAACCATTTCTTTCAATGAAACAAATAACAGCCAAACAATTGGTGACGGTTGGACGCACACAGAGGCTGGAAACCAGCAAAGGCTTTGGAATCTTACTTGGCAATCGCCTGTAGATAAT
Organism: Candidatus Poseidoniaceae archaeon; assembly: GCA_013329925.1. Classification (GTDB taxonomy): domain Archaea; phylum Thermoplasmatota; class Poseidoniia; order Poseidoniales; family Poseidoniaceae; genus MGIIa-L1; species MGIIa-L1 sp8734u. The sequence goes on along the minus strand of DUJK01000162.1, from coordinate 6,101 downwards.
ACGTCATTAACCGCTCTTACTCTATACGGTAACGCGGTTAATGGTAATGGAGAATTTACCGGAGACGGCTGGAATAAAATAAAAATATATGTCCCAGGAGTTGAAAACTACAATACATTTGAACAGCCCAATAACAATATTGAACTTGATGTTTTTGACAAAGTGATGCTTGGACTAGGGTTACTAGTCTTACTTTACATAATGGTTAAGGTAGTCAAGGATTAGTTGACAAATTCAATACTTTTATTCCTCAGGGCTCTTAGTTGACGATTTTCACTTGATCCGTGTATTTGTTCACTCTTTACTCCGGTCAAAACAAGCATCACTCTAATTTCATCACCTAGATCTTGGTCAACAGCAGCTCCCCAAATGATCTTAGCGTGAGGAGATATTCGTTCTTGAATTATTTGAGCACACTTTTCGGCTTCTCCCAGTGTTAGGTTAGGTCCGCCAACAACATTGATTAGAGCACCACGAGCATCGGTAGTATCAAGTTCCAGTAACGGAGAATGTAATGCCTCTAGAGTTGCCTCTTCGGCTCTATTTGTTGCTGAAGAAGCGCCAAGACCAATCATGGCAACACCACTACCAGATTTGATAACAGCCTTCAAATCTTCAAAGTCAAGGTTAACCATGCCATCGGTAGTTAGTAATTCAGTAACTCCGGTAATTGAACGAACAAGTAACTCATCACCAACTCTAAACGCACTGGCAATCGGTAAATCCTTGACTCCATCAATTTCTAACAGGCGTTCATTTGGAATTACCAAAATTGTATCACAATGTTCTCTAAGCCTCTCTAGGCCCCATTCGGCATTTTGTTTTCTAAGCGAGCCTTCTGACTTGAACGGATAAGTAACTACGGCAATTGTCATTGCACCTTGTTGTTTTGCTAATCTAGCAATATGCCCAGCAGCACCAGTACCAGAGCCGCCACCCATACCAGCAGTAATGATTGCAAGTTGCGTATCATTGGTAATTCTTCGAAGGACCATTTCAGATTCTAGAGCAGCAGCCTCACCTTTGCTTGGATCGCCTCCAGCACCTCTTCCTCGAGCTGTTCTGCCAATCAATACCTTTTCTTCTAATGGGGACATCAAAAGCGCTTGTGCATCAGTATTAATCGCGTAGCCGGTAACGTAACTGCTCTCGAATAGACCTTCTTCTGCTAATCTACTAACTGCGTTGCAACCAGCACCGCCGGCACCATAAACCCGAATACGTGGTTGCAGCGATTCTAGCAAAGCCTTCAGTTCATCTTCATTACCTTGGCCAGGAGGTACCTCACTTGGAGATACTCTAACTTGCTCTTCTTCACTTAACTCTAAAACGCGGTCAATTAAATGGCGCATGATAGCAAGATTGTCGAAGCATCTTTGAAGGTGCCGACTGATTTTCTACCAAAATAGCCTATTTGTCTACCCTAGAGAATTTGCCAAATCAATCTTTAAGACCTTCTTCAGTAACTTGGTAAACGCACTCACCGTCTGGTAAGTTTGGTGAATCCACCAGTCTAGCAATTCTTCTGCCACC
>DUJK01000162.1:0-4170 GCA_013329925.1 Candidatus Poseidoniaceae archaeon | reverse complement strand
TCCCCACATAGCATCAGGCTTTGAGTGAACTTGATTTGTCACCAATACCAAAGCATTGTTAATGTCTGCAAGTTGTTTGAGTTCCTTCAAGTGCTTGTTTAATTTTTGTTGTCGGTTAGCTAGCATACCACGACCAATGAACTCAGCTCTAAAGTGGCTGGTTAACGAGTCAACAATAATCATCTTGACGTTCAATCCCTTACTCATTCTTTTGATTTCATCTACCAGCAACATTTGGTGAGCCGAGTTGTAGGCTCTTGCAACATGAATTCTACCAAGTACTTGGTCAGGATCTAGGCCCTGCCCTCTAGCCATCTGAGTAATTCTCTCTGGCCTGAAAGTGTCTTCAGTATCAATATAGAATACATCACCATCAAATCCACCTTCGCTGACAGGCAAAGTGCAATTTACTGCTAATTGGTGACCAATCTGAGTTTTTCCACTGCCAAATGCTCCATAAACTTCCACCAGTGCTTGAGTTTCAAATCCTCCGCCGAGTAAATCATCGATTGATTGAACCTTTGCCGACAACTTTTGAACTTCTTTTCGTCGTTCTAATAGATCTCCACCAGACACGAAACCGCCAATGTTGGCCATCTTTTTGGCTGCGGCTATAATTTTACCAGCTACTGCCTCACCAATTTCTGCTTGTTCAGCTAGGTCGGCAGGTGACATGACTGCCAATGATAGTAAATCATCAAATCCAGCCTCACGCAGTTTCTCTGCAGTTGCTGGTCCTACGCCTGGTAAATCGTCAATTTTGACTTCAGGTGCATCATCGTCTATCGCCATCATTAACACCGTGTCCTCTTGAGGGTCTTCATTCTTTTCAATTTCAATCTTCGTTTTCTTCTTCGCTTTGGTCGCCATCCTTTCACTTCCAACCCATACCATCGGGCTGGGGTATATGAATAGATTAAACACTCATCATTTCCTAAAATTCTATTTTACTAACACCTAATCGTTATATTAGAGCCAATATTTCAGTTTAACTTTCAGTTTCACAGCGGCTGAAACTGAAATTAACGGGGATTATTGTTCCTGAGTTGGTAGAGGATTAGGTTTGCTTTCCTCATCATTATATGTTATTGTCACATCATGATCAACGTTAACTTGCTCATCATTTCCAGTCAGTTCTACATCCAGAGACCATGTTTGTTTACTTGGATTAAATTCATCATGAAGCCACTGGGCATTTTGCCCGTCAGCAATTTGTTCTTGGCCAGATTCACGTTGAACTCCTTCTCCGGTAAGTATCCATTTCACTGACACAGTGTCAGCCCCAATTCCGAATCCATTTGGCGGATTTTCAACAGTTGAGTCAATAGCGATCTTAGTTGGTGCATCGCACTCACAATCTGGGCTGGTATCGATAGTCATAGTACTTGGATTATCAGTTCCAGATTGCCCCCAAAGAATACGCTTATCGATGCGAATTGTTATGCTTTCATTCGCCTCATTTCCTGCCTCGTCAATTGCGCCTAGAACTGCGGTAAACAGGCCGTGAGTGGCATAATTATAGGTGATTTCACCAGTATCATTGGCCTGTACAGTAATCCTAGAACTGCCGTCTCCGGCTTCAAAATAATAACTCTCTATATTACCATCGGCAGAGTTGGTATAGGCATAATCGAAGGTTAGTTCAACCCCGCTAAACGATACTTGTTGTCCATTTTGAATATTTTCCTGAATCATTCCCGAAGTTGCATCGTAGTAGATTACTAAGTCAATTGCTGAATCATCATCCGATGAATCATCATCACTAGTACAACCCGCTAAACAGGCAGAAGCAATCAGCAAACTCAGTAAAACCGCTCGTTTAGCCACATTCCCCATGAAAACCATGTGGGGGGTCTGAGTAGATAAGTCAATGCCAACCATTGGTATTTTCGAGTAGATTTGCCGATTAATTGGTTGGTTTCACCAAGCGGTGGTTTGAAAATGGGGAATGCTGGCGCTTTGTATAACGAGGTGGGGTAGTCTGGATATCCCGTCGGGCTCATAACCCGGAGATCGATGGTTCAAATCCATCCCTCGTTACCATCAACTATATTCGTAATAGTCATGTTTTGGCTTAAGAGAATCAAGTGCACTTTGCAACTTTGCATTGGCGGCCATCTCACCTTTTTCAATCATCTCGATTTGTTGAGCTATTCTACTTGCTTGTTCTAATGCTTGAGGATTATTATCAAATTGTGCAGCACTTAGCAATGATAGGATTTCGTTAGCATCTACTGGAGTCAAGTTACTAGGCGCAAGCAAAAACTGTTGGCCACTTTTTGTCACTGGGCCAGAATTCTGTAAAGCAGCAATAAATGTCGCAATCATTTTCTTATCACTGGGAACAAATCTGACTCCATCTAAGGCAGCCGCCACACAACCATTGGAGGACTTGTCTGCTTTGGCAAAATATGCCTTTGCTTTGCGCTTTTTTCCAGCCAGTGCTAGGCTTTTAGCGCAGCGGTGCAAGTCAGTGTGAATCAAGCCGAGATTGGAACTTCCTTGAGTCACTCTTTTTCGTTCCCGCAACAAGGTTTTGGCGGCGGCAACAGCAAGTGAGTATTTTTGCCGTAAGGTCAACACATCACATAATATTTGTAATCCTCTTACCAACATTATCTGTTCGTGAGGAGGTCTTTTTTTATTGCTAAGAAACATTTCAGTGAACTGCGTTGCCATCACTTCTGACATCTCTAACCGACCGTCTTTGATATAACTTTCAAGTTGCATCAAAGTTTGTGCTGGGTCATTCATTCCGAACATGGTGATGTTAATCCTATACCGTTCTATCATTTGATGACTTGGTAATTACAATATCAATGCCCAAAGTAGTTGTAGCAATACACATTCGGTTGATTTGAGCAATATGTCCATAATCGCGATTACCGGGACTCCAGGAGTTGGAAAAACCACGATTGTGAAGTCATTATCCGATGCAAATTTCACAATTATTTCGGTAAAAGACCTCGCTAAACAGTATGGCTGCGAGGGTGACTTTGACGAAGCGACGCAAAGCATGGATATTGACATTCATAGATTAGCAGAACAATTTGAAACGGATGCGTTGGGCGACACGATTGTTGATGGCCATCTTTCCCACTTACTGGATGTTGATGCGATCATCATCTTAAGATGCAACCCAACTTTACTAAAAGAAAGATTAGCCAAAAGAGGCTATAGTGAGCAAAAAATCACGGCTAATGTGGAATGGGAAATGATTGCTGGCACATGGTCCGAGATAATCGAATTTGAACTTGACCAACCAATCTTAGAGCTAGATACGACAAATTGCGAACCAGAAGAACTCTGTGAGGTAATTACTCATTGGATAAATGATGGTTATAGCCAACAATCAACACATGCTAGAATCGATTGGTTGGCAGAGTAAACTAATACCACTTTTGGTAATCTTTCAGCCGTAACAATCAACCCCCTAATTGAACTGGAACGGTTTGGTAAGGGACATGGCTCTAGAAAAATTACGCAAGGTTTGGGAGCAAATGTTAGCTCCTATTGTACAGTCAATGTCTTGGATGAGTCCAGCTGCAATTACCTGGATTGCCCTACCAATTGGCATACTTGGCGGACTATCTGTCTACTTGGCATCTGCTGATGATTTCGGGGCGTCAATGCTTATTGGTGGTGGAACATTAATCACTCTGGCAATGGCATTAGACGGGCTAGACGGGCCGGTCGCAAGAGCCACTGGAAGAGTCACTAGATGGGGGGATTATCTTGATCACACCTTTGACCGTCTGCTTGATGCCGTTTGGATAATCTGTATTTCAGCCTCTATTTTTGTTGATGATATCGTCCTTGGGCTAGCTGCGGCCTGGTTCACTCTACTTGGTTCATACATGGGCACTCAGGCACAAGCGGTTGCAGGCACGCGAAACTACCGTGGTTTTTCTCGTGCTGATAGAACAATTTTGAGTATTGTTGCAATATTTGTAATGGGTATATTAGTTTACAATGGTAATTATGACTGGGGCAATTACCCGGGTTTGTTTGATCATATTCAAATCAATCCGCTGAGTATTGTAGTTTTCATCTCGGCAATCGGTGGAATTTGGACCTTCTTGATTCGATTTATTCAAGCCCGCAAGCAAATTACTCAAATTGACTTAGATGACCCCCTCCCACAACCTAAAATGGGCAATGAAGAATGAT
>DUJK01000120.1 GCA_013329925.1 Candidatus Poseidoniaceae archaeon | reverse complement strand
ACTTCATCCATCCATGGTTGCCAATCGCTGACATTACTCCTCGAACCAGTAACCACAATAAAATCACATTCAACTGGCTCCTCTATTACTGTACCAAAGCCATAATCGGTTCTTTGTTTGGTATGAGGCGCCCACAAAAATATCTCGGGATTGTCAAAGTGTGAGACTATTTCTCTGACACCTTCTTTACCGAATGCTTTCCGTTCAGCCAGTAAGTCGACAACTAATAGACGCATGTCAATCAAGCTTCAGCCGTTTCTGTTATATCGGTTTTCTTTGCTACTATTGCCGCGTCGTTGGCTTTAATTTGTTCCCAAACAATCTCAGCAATGTCTTTGACTTCCATTTGTGAACCTATCGCAGATAAGCCGTCGGTAACCATAGTCGAACAGAATGGACAGCCAACAGCAACGGTATCTGCTCCTGTTTCTGCTAACTCCTTAGAACGAATGACGTTGACTCGGTCATAGCCTTCATCAACATGTTCTTCCATCCACATCTGAGCACCACCAGCACCACAGCAAAATGACGATTTGCCGGTTCTTTCGGTTTCAATATCTACGCCGCCAATCGCATTTCTCGGTGCATCTAACTCGCCGCCAATACGACCCAAATAACAAGGGTCGTGATAGGTAACTGAACCGTCGTGCTTTGGTTCAGGCAATTTACCTTCAAATTGTAAATGGTTGATTAATTGAGAGTGGTGCATAACCTCGATGTCTTCGCCACCATAGTCTTTGTATTCCTTGCCTAGTGTATGGAAACAGTGCGGACAAGATGCTACGATTTTCTTAACACCGATTTCTTCAAATGTTGCCAAATTTGTTTCTGCTAACATTTGGAACAGATATTCGTTACCTGCTCGACGAGCAGCATCACCAGTACAACCTTCTTGCATACCTAAAATACCAACATCTAAGCCTGCTTCTTTCATGATACTAATGGTATCTCTAGCCACCTTTTTGTTACGCTCATCAAAGGAGGCAGCACATCCTGCAAAGTAGATGTATTCTGCAGGTTCAGCGACTTTAACATCAAGATCTGCAGCCCAATCGCCTCGCTCATGTGACGGCAGACCATATGGATTAGAATCTGATTCGAGGTTTTCTATTGTTGCCATTAGTGGCATAATAGTTGCTTCGACTTTTTCATCAAACTCCATTCTTTCCATCATCAAGTGGCGTCGTGCGTCGGTCAGTTTTGGCACATGGTCAATGTATATTGGACAGGCCTCTACACAAGCATGACAAGTTGTACAAGCCCAAATTGCATCTTCACCGAAGCGTGCGATAATGTCTTCTTCCGGAGTTTCATCTGCCATCAACGTAGTGTAATTATCATTAGCGTAATGACGGACATCATGGATTATTTCCATTGGATTAAGTGCCTTTCCAGAAGCATAAGCAGGACACACATCTTGACAACGAGCACATGAAGTGCAAGCCCATCCATCGATTAGATTACGCCAAGTTAAATCAGTGTAATTTGCCGTTCCAAACGACTCTAAATCTAATTCATCCAAGAGAACAGCCTTACCCTCATCGTTGGTTTGCAATGGCTCCATTGTCGCCATAGGTCTCATGTCGTGGAAGAATACATTGGGAAAAGCCATGACTAAATGCATATGCTTTGAGAGCGGAATCAAGAACATAAATGTCGCAATAGCCAACATGTGTGCCCAGTATGAACCGACTACCAAATTTGTTGATGGATTAATTGTATCAGCGACCCATGCTCCGATTGGCTCATAGGTTGAAGAAACCCCTGCTTCACCGGCCTCAACGAAAAACGAAGTGACGGTTATGGTCATGATGAGTAGTAGAATTGCATTGCCTTCAAGTTGAGATTTGCCCTTGAGTTTTTCTGGGGTAAATAGTACTCTACGAGTTAATGCCGCCATACAACCAATCAACGCAATTGTATATCCGGTTTCTACCATTAAGTTCCACGGACCACGTAGTAATTCTGGCAGAACATTGTGAGAAAACCAATTTGCTGTAGCGAGGTCTAGCATATCGGAGGAAAGCATTAGGAATCCCCAGAACATTAGAACGTGAATGCCTCCAGCAACTTTGTCTTCCAGTACCTTTTTTTGACCAAGCCAACCAGTCGCTACCTCTTTAATTCTAGCAGGCCAATTATCAAACCGATTATCCGGTTTCCCAATCATGACAAGCCTAGTTGCCTTAGCCACTTGATAGCCAAAAAAGGTGATTGAAACTAGACCAATAACTCCGAGAATGGCCCAACCTGGAATTGGTCCATAATTCATCGAGAGTGGGTGTTCCATGTTATCGACTATCCTGTGTTAACTATCGGATAATGGGACATCTATTGAAGTCACCGTCTATAATCATGCATAAAACAATAACATAAGCAATATCTACAAGCAGTCAACAAGAGGCGATAGTTATGGGATTTGTCACCGCCAGTGCACCAGGAAAGTGTATCCTATTTGGTGAACACGCAGTAGTTTACGGCCATCCCGCAGTTGCAGTAGCTATTGATCAGCGCATATCGGTCAAGATTCAACCGTCGCCAAATCATCTTTGGTTGCTCGATGGTAGCAGCCTAAACATGAATAGAAATCCACACATCAAAGGCTTGATTCAAAAGTTATGGCCTAAACAACATGGTGCACCCGAATTGTCAATCCACATCGAGGGTAACATTCCCAGAGCATCAGGCTTAGGATCCTCAGCAGCATTGTCAGTAGCCACCGCTGCTGCACTACGCATGGCTAGAGGCCGCTGGGTCAGCAAAACTGATGGAACACAACAACAATACTGGTTGGAGGGTTTCGGCTCGACAATTGCCAACTCAGAACCGTATGACAACTCCTCGGGTTTTTTTGCCGCAGAATCGCAAGATGAAAGGTATCATATCACCGGTAAAAATTCCGTTGACAGTGATGAGTGCGCAATCTTAGCACATGGTGTTGAAGCCGCAGTACAGCAAGGTAGAGCATCACCAATGGATTCTTCTACCTGTTCGCATGGTGGAATTATAATAATTTCAGACGTGATTGAACAGGGTATTGATTACCTCTATCAACGTACTTTGGCAATGAAAGATGCCACTAGAATATGGCATATTCATGAAATGTCACCGCCAAGTGATTCTGACGATGTATACCTAGTCATCGGCAATACTGGAGTCCACGCCCCCACTGGAAAACAAGTGGCTAAAGTTGCCGAAATGCTACAACAAGACCCCTCAAGAATGAAGGAAATCGACACGATTGGCCAAATCGCAAGAAGAGGGATAAAAGCTCTGAAAGAAGGAGATTTTGCTGCGGTTGGCAGGACAATGACTGAAAATCAGTTGATGCTAAGCAGCATTGGGGTTTCAAGTCCAGAATTAGATAATTTGATCAAGGCAGCATCCCCTAGTTCCTTAGGAGCAAAATTGACTGGCGCAGGAGGCGGTGGTTGCATGGTTGCACTAACTAGAAACCCCAAAGAAACTAGTGATGCAATTGAACTTGCAGGGGGCAGGACGTTGATTTCTCGTTTAGGAAGTTCTGGATTATCAGTCGATGGCTCTCAAAACACTACAATTTGGACAAAAACGTGATGCTGCGTGGTTTAAAACGGCCTAGGACAAAAGCGGCCATTTATATATCACTTATAAGTCCCTTAGTTTATGACAACCGATGAAGAACGTCTAACAGTAGTAAATGTAGTAGCAAGCACCAGGGTCGCTGAAGAACTTGATCTTCCAGATATTGCAATTCAATTGAATTGTGAATACGAACCTGAACAATTCCCAGGAGTTGTTTACCGTGTTACAGATCCAAAACTAGCAATTCTAATGTTCCGTTCAGGCCGTGCTGTATGCACTGGTGGTAAAGACGAAGATAACATCCACACTGGTATCGACAGAATGATTTCCGACCTAAGAGGAGCAGGAATCAAAACTTGGGATTTAGACGATGTTGAGATTGAAGTTCAAAACATGGTTGCTACATATGCACTTCATTACCCTGAAGACTATGATGGCAATGACAAATTCACTGGCGAACCTCAAGCAGGAGTGCCAAGAAAATTGAATCTAAACAACCTAACATTCCACTTGCCATTCGACAAAGTAGAATATGAGCCAGAACAATTCCCAGGACTAATTTATCGTCTCGACTATCCGAAGGTTGTCTGTTTGATTTTCGGCAGTGGAAAAATGGTAATTACCGGTGCTCGTCACAAAGATGAGATTCTAGAAGCTGTAGAAATCATCAAAGACGAATTAGCCGACTTGCTGTGAAACAATTGAACCCCGCCCCTCCCAGTAGGAGAAGCGTTCATTTCCTATGTGTGGCGTGGTTTAACCATGCGGGGCTCAAATGGGCAAGTTTTCAAAGCAGCCGCATTGGTTCTAATAATGCTTATTTCAACCACAATGACCTATGAAGCACCGAATGAGATTCTAGAATTAGAAGACGAAATATTACCGTCCGGTAAGTCAACAAGTAGTGCTGTTGATGTGCCGGTCTGGCGCGTTGGTGATCGGTGGAAATATGCCGGGACTTTCGATCCAACTCAACTTGTAGTGGATTCCGGAGTATCAGCGACTGTCGGAGAAATCTATGGTGATTCAATTACCGAGGTATTATCAATCACAGAAGAAAATGTTGACGGTGTACCAACTCTGGTTTACACCGTTAGAACCTCTGCGAACTTTGACAAATCTGGAGTTTCCCTCGACAGTTTTACTGGTACAGCCGAAATTGTCTTTACTCAAACTGAGGTTCTGCGTGTCAGCGACTTAGCATCATTACGCAATGACTTGGATTTGTTTATTGAATTCACTCCTAGTGGAATTAGTTTCCTCAAACAAACAGTCGGTGATATCACAATCTCCAGCACATATTCTCCGCCTAGTGAAAACTATGACTTCCCTTTGCGGCCTGGTGAACGGTGGACTACCACAGTGACTTCTGGTTCTCAATGGTCGGGTTCTAGTGATTACATCACGCCATTCCCCCCACCAACATCTGACACTAATAGTACCACATATGAGGTAACTAATGCCGGCAAACCCATCAATCAATACGGCCAGACCATTAATTATGGTGGCTGTGATGACTCCTATGAAATTACATCATTCAATTCGGCTGGTGATGAAGAAGGATATTCTTGGTATTGTCCAGCTGCCCGAAACTTTGCATGGAAGCATTCTGATGATGATGTCGGATTAACGATTGATTTTAGGTTAAAGGAGTATATTCCAAGAGACGCGTCGGGTGTTAACATTTACAATAACCCTGGAGTAAGGGATGATTGTTTACAAATCTCAACGGTTAACGACGTAACTGCTCTAGACACAACCATTGATTTGTGGGTAAATGCTTCTTCTGCTAGTGGTTGCTTGTCTAATTCTGCTGGTGTTGCCTTAGAAATCCGTAATGAAGCATCTGGAGAGATTCAGGCACTAACTACTGCTGCCAACGGTAGCGCATGGACAACTATGAACGTCGGTAATACACAAGACGGGTCGGCTACTTCAATTGACTGGGCTAGTCATGGTTTGGTGGCAAGAACTACCGATGGAAGCAATCTAGTTGGTACTAAAACCATCACTCTCGATGATAACCTTGTGGTGCTAGATTTATTCGCTGATGCTGAACGTGCAGTGATTACTAGGAGTAGAAACGGTGTTGAAAAAGAACTCAATACCTTGTCTGGATATAACGTCTTACCAGGTGACCAATTGATTATTGAAGTGGCTATTCAAAATAATGGCATCTCGACCAGTGTACCTACAGATTTGAGAATTTATCCGCCTTCTGGCAATGATTTCAACCTACCAGTCCCATCACTTTCAACATATGAAATATACAAAACAAACTTTACTTGGACTGTACCAAATAATCAGCCTGTTGGGCAAATACCAATCGCCTGGGAGTCGGATCCCGATGAAATTAATTCTGCTGACGCTAATCCAGATAACGATTATGCAATAATCAACCTATTCGTTGGCCGTCTACCAACTCCGGTAGTCAACAATGAAAACTCTCTGACCTTAGAAGAAGTATTCATCAATGCTAGTGGCAGTTTTGACCAAGATGGTGGCAGTGTATCATGTATCTTTGACATTCCTTATGATGATGGTTCACGTTCATGGGCGTACACTAAGGTAATCTCACAAAGTTGCCAAACTAATTGGACTTGGATTGATGATGGTAACTATCCGATTATTGTCACGGTGGTTGATGAAGAACGTGATGAAGTAGAAAGTATCCTATATGCAAACATTACCAATCGAGCGCCAAAATTGGAAATTAGAAGTATGAGAAATGAAGCTCGAGTAGAACACCCAATAACCCTCTACGCATTTTCTAATGATTCGGACTCTGAAGATCCATTCCCAGGAGTTGTTGATGTGTTTTGGCCCGATGCTCTATGCATGGAAGGCTATTACACCAAAACTTGTACAACCACTGCACCTACAGAAGGATACCATACATTCAAAGCCATAGGTGTTGATGATGATAGTGCACAAACAGAAGCAACAATTGACATTCTGTTCACTAATATCGCCCCTTATAGTACGATTATCAATCTATATGATGAAGCAGGTATAATAGCCTCTGATGAACAACAAATATGGCAATTAGATGAAGATCAACTCGTCACAATCAAGGGCCAAGCAGAGGATTCTGTGGATGATATCGAACAATTATCACATACTTGGTGGCCTGATGACCAACAGAGTTCTTTGATTTATTTCCTAACCGGTAGAGTTACTCAATTTGATATGACTTGGCAAACCTCGGGACTACACACTATTCGCTTGGATGTTACAGATGACGATGGTGCAAAAAGCACAACCAATGAACGCTGGGTCAACATCAGAAATGTTCCACCTGTAGTTCAACCTTTGAATACTATTTTGCCAATTGCTGAAGGGCAATCAATCACCATAATCGGTAATTCTACTGACACTCCTAGTGACATCCCATCGTTGGTAAAATGCTGGGACATTGATCCTGGAATTGACAGTGATGGAGTTGGTGGAGCAAGTGATGACTGTGATATTGTTGGTGATGAACTAAACTACGCATGGAATAGAAGTGGTTCACACACTGTAGTTTACCATGTAACAGATGATGATAGCGCCACATCAAGCGAAGTGGTAGTTGTTGAAGTGGTTAATATCCCACCAATAGTCAGAGTCAAAAATGTAGAATGTCGCGCCTATGAACAATGTGTTTTGGATGCTCGAACGACGATTGATTCAATGAATGATATCGCCGATTTAAACTATGTTTGGGACTTAGATACCTCAGTTGACAGTAACGGAGATGGTATCAGAGACAATGATGCTGACCTAACCGGTGCTAGAGTCGAATATATGTTCAAGAAAGAAGGCAAGGTTACCATCAAAGCTATTGTTTGGGATGAAAATCCAGAAAAACCGGGTTCAGCAAAATTAGTGATTACTGTTGGCGCGGCAGATCGTAACATTATCCAAGAAGCTGGTGCATTGTTAGCCGGTGAGGAAGCCAGTCCAATCGCTCAAGTGGGTTTGGTGCTAATCCTGATTCTGTTGTTGGTGTTAGTT
>DUJK01000186.1:2404-11675 GCA_013329925.1 Candidatus Poseidoniaceae archaeon | reverse complement strand
GCTTGAACGCAAACTTTCTGAAAATAGGCGGTACCTGAAACATTCTTACCGTCTAAGTTGCCAGCCACCTTACAACCATGTAAACGAAGTATGTCATAACCCATATTCATTGCATAAGTGGCTGTAGCATGTCTAGCTGTAGACATAGGTTCATTCCATGGGGTAAGTGTAAATTCCATTTTTCTTGGAACATTAACCTCCTCAGGAAATTCATCAGTTGATAGGTTGAGCCAAAATTCGCTTAAATCACTCTTCAGTCCCATTGACATATCATCATCAGTTAGTGGAACTACTGCACCGCCCCCACTTCCCGCAAATTTGGAATCACCTGGCCAAGATGGATGGTCATCACTTACCACAATCATACGGCATTTGTGCTTGATATAGGGTTCATACATCCGCTTACCGTCATACCACCAAGCACAGACCATGCCATCAAGGGAAATGCCGCCATCATCGTCAAATCCAGGTCGACCTTTAGGCTCCCAATTAGTGCCACTAACACTGACTTTGGGATTATCTTTAGTTGACCACAATACCATCAGTTGTTTTCCACTTGGATTGCCGTCTTCATCATCAAGCATCAATAGCCACCACCACCAATCCCAAGTTAGGTGGTGAAGGGGCTCTCTTTCCTGCAGTTTCCACATTCGAGATAAATCACCTGCAAACTTATCTAACGAAGGCATCATTCTATTTCCTTCCCTTTGAACAAGGCTCCGCCGATAAATAGCAGAACAATTGCTTGAATAAGCAAGACTACAGTGGCAATAATCATCGATAAGAACGGACTAATATCCCCTAAACCTGGAGTCGCAAAGAAATAGTTCAATGCCTCGGAGCCAATTAATTCCTCACGTTCAAATCCAAAAGAATCTTGAACTTCTACTGAAAAACCTGAACTGATTAACAAATCCATATCAGGCCAAATAATCATACTTGCCGAGTCGACAATTACCATTGCCCATCCAACAATGGAGAAACGCAAAATTGGCGATTCAGGAACACCCATGGAAAGTAATGCCATACCTAACTCCCATGCGGCAAATGGGATAGCTAAGACAATACCATATTTCCACATCGTTCCTAGGAAACAAAACAGCATACCATAGACCAATGTCGCCAACATCGCGGCAAACAATATTGCCAACCAAATGCCAAATTCAGAGAATCTAAAAAACGAATCTCCTGGGCCTGCAAAACCTGTTACTATTGCCGAGATTAAAGTTAGCAGGATAAGATAAGGCCAAACTATACCTATGTAGCCAAGAACACGATACAAAAATACCTCAGTTCTTGCTATTGGTTTAGTAAGCATGTAGTGCATAGTGCCTGAATTCATTTCATCTCTAATCAGCCCAGTAGCCAAGAATAGTGGTATGAAGATACTGATTATAAACACAAATCCTAATTTCCCTATACCCAAGATTGAGGCTCGATGTAGTGCTTCTTTAGCATAGGCATCATCATCTGGATCCTCATCGACAAATGCATCGCTTGAATATCTCAGATTACCGTTTAAATCACGTGATAATTCAATATCACAGGTAATCCCGTTATCATTAGTATCTTTTTGTGAATCGGTATCTTTTGATCGGCAGTCTCCATCATCATCATATCCAACGCTAACAGTTTGGGTACCAGAAGGTGACTGATCCCAATCAAAATCATCTTCATTAATCCATTTAGATGGATCATCTGGAGGCACAGGAGGGTCGAATAGACCAGGATGTATCTGGTCGGAAAAAGGATCAGTGCCCCACAATCTCTCCTGACCATCTGGATATAAATCACCGTCAGAATCAACAGAATCGCCATCATTATCAATAGCTTCGAAGTCTCTCTGCATCGCATCTACATAAAACAACATCAACAAACAAATCACAATAATGCCCGTAACCAAGACCACCCAAGTAGAAATCTTAGTACGGTATTGCCTCATGGTGAATTCAGTAATTGCTGCTGCTTTTCTATCTAAAGCTCGGAAAATAGTATTGGTTTTATCAGCCATTACAATCGACTCCCGCTTGTTAAGTAGCCCAATATTGACTCAAGGTCATCATCAGGGTTATCGATTGAGGTCACTTTGTGCCCGCCTTCAATAATTGCTTTGGGTAGATTATTGTGGAAATCCCCTAAATTATGAGTTTGCACTGACAGCACCGAATCGCTTTGAAACATTATGCCGTGAACAGATTCGATATCTATCACGCTTTTAGCCAACTTTTTGGGCCCATCTGTACCAATCTCAATCCTGTGAGGGATGTTATCTAACCTTTCTCGAATCGCGTGAAGGTTACCAAGTGCCAATAACCTACCATGATGAAGGATGACAATCTGCTCAGTAATTCGTTCAATCTCACTCAAAATATGGCTGCTTACTATGACTGTTCTGCCCATTCTGCCTAATTCTCTAATCACGTTCATAATGGTAGTTCTAGCCAGTGGATCACAGCCCTGCAGAGGTTCATCTAGAATTATCAAATCTGGATTATTGACTAAAGCATGAGCAATTTTTGTTCGTTGACGCATACCTTTTGAGAACCTGCCAATTTGTTTGTGAGCCACATCGCCCAAGCCGACGAAATCTAGTACTCTATCAGCCTCTAATTTAGCTTCATCACGTGTTAGCCCATCAAGACGGGCAAAGGTTGAGATGAAGTCATGTGCGGTCATCCAGTCGTGCATCTTCTCACCTTCTGGAACAAAACCAACGCGTGAGTAAGGTGCTGGGTTCTTCCAAGGATTAGTTCCAAACAAACGGACTTGCCCAGAACTTGGTTTTAATTTCCCCATCAATATCTTGAACAGAGTAGATTTACCCGCACCATTCATTCCTAGAATTCCGGTAACACCGCCACTTAATGCTAGAGTTACACCACTTAGAGCATGAATTTTCCCATATGTTTTTGAAAGATTTTCAATTAATATGACTGGGGCTTCTTGTTCTGGAGCCCATTCCTTGACTTCAGGTTGGCCTTCTTGATGAAAATCTGGCATCATTCTCTAGTCACCTCCATTGAAGCTACTCTTGATGACATAATGTATATGAAAAAGGCATTCATCAACACGATTGAAGCAAACGACCATGTCCAAGAATATTGATCATAGGTAGTCTGAGTACCGATTAATGCTTGACCTACATGTGCTAAACAATCATAGGGAGAGAGTAGATACATGATGTCTCTTTCGAACAGGTTTGATACTAAAATAGCCAAGGTTTTAGTCCCTAAAACAATTGCTACTAAGCCAATTCCCGGGAAGAATTTACCCTTAGAAACACTGGACAAACCTAGACCGATACTGGTGTATGTAATGACCAACATTAGACCGCCAATAAATGCGGCAATGAATAATGGAAAAGTATCGATAATCCAAGCCCAGCCTCGGCCCATCGCAACAATTTCCACGAAGTAGTAAATCATCAAAGTAAACAATACGACAATGGCTTGAATCATTGCTACCGAGATATATTTCATCATCAGATAGTCAAAACGGCTGATTGGACGGGAGAAATATAGCGCTGAAGTCCCGTGGTTGCGATCCTCGGAAATCATTCCACCAACAAGTAGTGCAGCAAGGATTGGAAAATACAGAACATTTCGAGGAAAGAATCCAAGAACATGGGCATAAAGATTGTCTCGATTAACTCCCCACATAGTATGTAATTCTGGACTACCAATCAGTGACGAAAGTAATGTTAAGGCAACATCTCCCAGAGAAGCAATAAACACTAGCACCATGAATAGTTTAGTTGGCCAACCCCACGGTCGATGACCCTTACGGAATATCCCCAAAACATGATGCCTTAGTATAGCCCAATTACGCATCCAGCGAGGATTTAAAGTTCCATTCCATGGGCGATATACTTGTTCAAAGACGTAACCAACTGAGGCATTATTTGTTGCCACTTGAGCGGTTGCCGATTCGTCTCCATCACGAGATCCCCATGCTGCATCCATTCTACCTTGGCCAGTCACTGGAGTGGTTTCAGTGAAACTAATATCAGCATTATCTGGTGTTTGAGTAACAGTTTGTTCATCCATCAAGACCCACCACCCATATATTCCGGAGCGTCAACTTGCCGGGCTTGTACTGGACTGCGCAGCAAATCTTCACTGGTTTTGATTTCATAGCCTAGATTCTCCATTATCACAATGAATAAATCTTCTAATGAAGCTTCATATTCATGCATGCGGCGAATTTGGGAACCAACCTCGGCCGCACAAGTAAGAATCTTAGTGGTCGTATCTTCATCTTCATGGAGAATTCTCATAATACGCCCTTCTCTCCTCACAACCATATCCAGTGATAGCATCCTTTCTTCCAACTTAGAAGCATTACCCCAGACATGGATTTCTATTTCTCGATCAATATCTTTCAAGTCAGCAATTTTACCCTGAGCAGCGAGTTTACCCTTGTGCAATAACACCATATTTTCACATACTCTTTCAACGTCATCCATTAAGTGTGAGGCCATCATTACTGAACGGTCGCCAGCATTAACCATGTTTTGCAATGTACTGATCATGAATTCTCTGGCAACAGCGTCAAGTCCATTTGAAGGTTCATCTGCAATAATTAATTCTGGGTCATGAATGATGCTACATGCCAACTTAGTTGCCTGCTTCATACCAGTTGAAAAACCTCCGATGTTACGATATCTCTGCTCGCCAAGGCCAACATATTGCAGGACTTCGTGGGCTCTAGACATAGCCACAGTAGGATTCATCCCAAGTAATTCACCTGAGTATTTTACTTGATAAATCGCTTCCATTTCTGGATTTAATGCATCATACTCTGGCATATAGCCAATTCTTGATCTAATTGCCGGACCTTCCGTTCTGATGTCATGACCAAGAACATGTCCCTCTCCTGAAGTGGCTTGAATTAAACCAAGAATCGTCTTGAGAAATGTCGACTTGCCCGCACCATTGGGGCCAAGTAAACCTGTAGCGCCTTTATTGACTTTGAGGTTCAAATTTTCCAACGCCATGTGAGGCCCATAGGACTTGCAAAGGTCCTTGGTATGGATGAGGTAATCATAGTCGGACATGGTGTTCCCAGTTCACCGAGATAACAGACGCCATTTGAATACTGCGCCGTAATGACTGATTTATTAATCGAGTTTTATTCCATCACGTGTTTTGACAGCAACGCCCTTTTTCATTACTGAAACCTCATTTGCCGTGCATTGAGACACACCATGACCAATTAACTCACCAGACTCACTGCAAATAAGACAAGCTTCACCAGGTCGCAGCCAAGGGTCACAAGCAATGGTGAAACCATGAAACACATTACGACCTTTACGAACAAATGGTTCTGCATCAGAATTAACCACAATTACAGCCAGACCTTCTCCAGAATATGGATTGATATCAGTCGCACTAAACTGCTTAGGCAATTGTCTTCTGCGGCGGGAAAATAATTCAATTGCTCCGGCATTGTTAAGCGACAGGCCTCCATCACCTAATCTAAAACTTGACAGGTGATTTCCAGAAGCTGAAAGCACATTTTTAATTCGCCCATATTTGTTGACATTAAAGGTCAGTTCTGCCGACAATTCATGAGCCGTTGCGTGATCTACATTGAACAATACAGCAAATTTATCAGCGGCCTTTAGTCTGTTTAGTTGTAACCTTGCGAGTTTAAAATCATCATCAGAACCAATGACCATCATGCCTTCGGTCAGTTCACAATCAATGGCCAAACCAGCGTCAGTTATCTTATCGTAAATTCTTGATTCAAGATTTTCTGCCCGTAACTCAATTGGAATAATAGAGCGCCCGGCTAAACCAAGTGATTCAAGTTCTTGAGTAACCACAACCATGTCCAACTTATTTTTCCAAATCCAATCAGGGCCTTCTACATGACAAAATGGATTTAAATCCTCTAAACTGTAAGGCATTAGTCCAATTGGAGTGTTGATCAACACTTCAACACCAGGAATGAGATGAAGAAGTTTAGCAACTACTTTGTCACATTTATCTCTCCAGGGCCCAGAATCACCATAAAAGATCATCACATGTTCACTGCCAACTCCCTCAACATCTCTTTGATGCCAGCGTTGCGACAAGAGATTTTTGGCGCCAACTATGTGAGGTCGATTTATTGTATCCATACTGCCCCATTGTTCTCCACCTTTACGCGGAGTCAATTGGGAATTAACCACCCATTGCCAACTATCTTCAAATGAACCAATACTACTGTAATCCTTTGATGCTGTTGTCTCATCTAACGGTATTTCATTGGTGATAAATTTGGTAAATGATGCTGTTGCTGGGTTGGTTGTAAGCCATAAAAACGCATCTCTAAGCGCTGGGTGTTGATGGCTTCGTTGTTCTACTAGACGCCAAATAGTTCCATCCCTGACCGCTTGGCGACATCGAGCCAATTCTGCTAGCGTAATTTCTAAGTTATATTTGGAGAGCAATTTTATCCGTTCAACTTTTGGCAACTTTCTCACCGCTTCGGGGGTAAATCCACTAATACACGGCATCATTATTGGCCATTCAATCAATCCTTCCAATTTCTCTGTACCCCAAGGTGACAAAATTCTGCCATCTCTAGCAAATAACGCATAGGCGGCCGAGTCGAATAGATCAGCTCCCAAAGCGATTGACATTGGGAACAACATTGGATGACCACAACCAAACATATGTACAGGTCTATTTGAGGGCAGGAAAGGTAAAGTTGACATCATAATTTTGGCATACTCGCGATACCTATGCTGTTCCATAACTGGTACAATTCCTCCAATCGGATGTACTGAAAAATCAAACTTTGCCATTTCAGTGGCTGATTTGCGACGTAATTCTGGAAATAATCCTCCTTGAATTGGCCCGTTTAACATAGTATCTTGCGAGGTTTTGACACTTACTGGAGCACGTACAATTGTTTCATCAACGGCAGCTTCAACCTCTGAGTGCTTCATATCTGGCCGAGAAAATACATCCAACATTGTAGCAATATCAACTCCAATTGTCCGTTGAAATTCAACAATCTCTTCAACTCCCACCTCAATGTCCCCGTAGATGTATGATTGAAAAGTTCCAGAATCAGTCATGATTATGCCCGGATAATCAATTAGTTCATGCACTCCATCAGCAATTGCTTTTTCCTTGAGATTATCGTGCTTCCAGATGATGTATGAATTAGTAATTAGCGCCCCTATACCATATCTGTCCCACATTTCACGAGGCTCGATTGTTCGTATGTTTGGGTTGATCACAGGGAGTAAGGTTGGAGTTTCTAATATCCCGTGTTTGGTATGCAGTTTACCTAATCGAGCCCGGCCGTCTCGGTTAGTGATTTCAAATAAGCCCTCATCACCCTCTTTGCAAGGATTTGGATTTGGTCTAGGCTCATCTGACCATACAGGCATGGTGCCCGCTGCAGTCAACATGATTTGAATTCATCCGTCAATACGGGTGACTAAGCCGAATTAAACGAATTCTACATTGCCATGAGCCAGAATAAATTCTCTGCCTAATTCATCGAAGGTATCTAAGAGATTTTTCGAGTACCTGATTCTAAGTACTTCATCATCGCCTTCCAAGTCAGCCTTTATCCCATCAAGAGTACCAGGAGCGGCGCCACATGACAAGCAAGCCCCTGTCAAATCTAGAACCAAATCTAATTGACTCACACCATCAATTGATTCCTCATGATATGATTGAACCGCAATACCCCCACCATGCCCATCCAATGCAGCCCTTACTGAGCCCAGTCTCGCTAGCAATGCAGGTATAAAATCGTCACTTTCAACAAGATTTAGCAAAGATTCTCTTTTCAGCCTTGCTTCTTCTTCTGGATTGGTAGATTCTGCGATCCGTTTTTCCGCTTCCTCAGCAATTGACTTACTGGCTTGGGCAGCATACTTTGCAACCAAGTCATCTTCTGCCATATTATCGCTAATTTGAAGTGGTTCTTCACTCTTTGCTATTTATTTAGGCCACCCTAAAACCGTGATACTGCGTTGCAATTTTTTTACACTCATTGATAAAGGAGAATCTTGTGGCGGTGTTTGGTGGTAACATGTCAGAAGTGATATTAGATATCAAAAATCTTCACGTTTCTGTTGAAGGAACAAAAATCATCAATGGTCTTGATTTAACTATCAAGGCCGGAGAAATACATGCCATCATGGGCAGGAATGGTGCTGGAAAATCAACTCTAGCCCACGTTCTGATGGGGCACCCAGCCTACGAGATTACCAAGGGAGAAATCCTCTACCGCGGCAAGCAAATTGACGAATATGAGGTATTTGAAAGAGCGAGAGCAGGGATGTTTCTATCATTCCAGTACCCTGCATCGATTCCAGGCGTACAAGTTGGTACCTTCTTAAAGAAATCAGTAAACAATGTCAGAAATGAAAAAGTAAAAGCACGTGAGTTCCGTAAAGAGCTAAACGCAGCAATGGATAAACTAGGCATGAACAAAGGATTCCTTTCAAGATATGTCAATGATGGATTTAGCGGCGGAGAAAAAAAGCGGTTGGAAATGTTGCAAATGATGTTGTTAAAACCAACTCTAGCACTACTTGATGAGACTGACTCTGGTTTAGATATCGATGCACTAAAACTTGTCGCAAAAGGCATAACAGAGACTGCAGAAGAAACTGGTTTTCTGGTGATTACCCACTATCAAAGGCTATTAGATCTGGTCGAGCCTGATTATGTTCACGCCATGATCGATGGAAAGTTTGTCAAGTCAGGCGGCCCAGAATTAGCCCTAAAATTAGAAGCACAAGGATATGACTGGTTGGAGGCATAATTATGAATGATGAAGCAAATAATGCAGTTGGGGAGTACCAGTATGGATTTCACGACCCCGAAAATGCTACTATAAGATTTGACAAGGGTTTGTCCGAACAAGTAGTGCGTGACATTTCGAGCCTCAAGGACGAACCTGAGTGGATGACCGAAATTAGAGTTAAAGCGTATCGACATTTCGTAAGTCGTCCTATGCCAGATTGGGGCAACTGTAGCATGTTAGATTCAATAAAATTTGATGACGTCACTTACTTCTTGCGCTCATCCAAACAAACTGAAAATGATTGGGACGATGTACCCGAGGACATTAAGAATACCTTTAACAGATTGGGAATCCCAGAAGCCGAGCAAAAATGGCTAGGTGGAGTAACTGCGCAATACGAATCCGAAGCAGTATACCATTCTGTTCGTGAAGACTTAGAAGAGCAAGGAGTGATATTCCTCGATATGGATTCAGGATTAAAGGAATATCCTGAATTAGTAAAAAAATACTT
>DUJK01000186.1:0-2004 GCA_013329925.1 Candidatus Poseidoniaceae archaeon | reverse complement strand
TTCATTTATGTGCCAAAAGGAGTACATGTTGAAATGCCGGTTCAAGCATATTTTAGAATCAATGCGAAGAACATGGGTCAGTTTGAAAGAACTCTAATCATCGCTGATGAGGGCAGTAGCATCAATTACGTGGAAGGATGTACAGCACCTACTTATTCAACAGATTCACTGCATTCTGCGGTGGTAGAACTTGTTGCTATGGAAGGTGCTAAAATCAGATATTCTACCGTCCAAAACTGGTCAGCAAATGTTTACAATTTGGTAACTAAGCGAGGCATTGCTCACAAAAATGCTGTAGTTGAATGGGTAGATGGAAACATCGGTTCAAAACTCACCATGAAGTACCCTGCAGTAATTCTCAAGGGAGAAGGTGCCCATGCAGAGATAATTTCAGTAGCTTATGCCGGTGAAGGACAACATCAAGATGCTGGAGCCAAGGTACACCACTTAGCATCCAACACGACCTCCAATATTTTATCGAAATCAATCTCTAAGAATGGTGGCAGATCATCCTATCGAGGTTTGCTTAAGGTAAATCCCAAAGCACATGGCTGCCGCTCAAAGGTCGTTTGTGATGCTTTGATGTTAGATGCTGACTCTCGTTCTGATACCTACCCTACAATGGAAGTTAGCAACTCGAGTGCTGATTTAGAACATGAAGCAAGTGTTTCAAAGATTTCTGGCGATCAACTATTCTATCTCATGAGTCGAGGTTTTAACGAAGAGGAAGCCATGGGGCTTATCGTAAATGGTTTCTTTGAACCATTCACTCGAGAACTCCCTATGGAATATGCTGTTGAATTAAACAAATTACTCGAACTTGAGATGGAAGGTGCAATTGGATGAACTACTTAGAAATCCCAATACCAAACCGCACTCAGCACCTTTGGCGGTACACCTCTTGGTCAAAGATTCACCCTACAAGCATTGATACTGTACCAGAAATTGCCTCGGCTAACGTAACATGGAACGATGTTGAGATTCAATCTAACAATACAAGAGAAAAATCTAGTATTGAGGACATTTCTAGAATATTTCTGCAAGAAGCAAATAGCTCAATGCACTTAGTCAAAGTTGATGACAAGTCACCGGCTAACATATTAGAAATTTCTAGTGATGAAGAACAATCAATTTGTCATATCCACGTTGAGTGTACAACAAGCGGTAGTTTGATAGTGAAACTTTCTGGTAGCACTGATTGGCTTGGACTACATATCACAGGGAAAGTTGATAAAAATTGTACCCTATCATTTGGTTTGGTCAATGATTTATCCAAGCATTGCACTATTTTGCGTTGTGAAGATTGGAGTTTACTAAGAGACTCTGTGCTTGAATATGGTGAACTATCAATCGGCGGTAACAGAATCAAAAACGACATTCGAACCTCACTGGATGAAGTGAACTCTTCCCTTACGCAAAACATTGCTGTGATTACCGACGGGTCTAGGCATGATGACCATCATATTGAGATATTACACAAAAGTGGGCACACAAATTCATCGCTCAATGTCAGTTCAGCATGCTCAGGAACAGGCCATACTATTGGCACAGGATTATTGATGATCGAAGAAGATTGTGATGGCTGTGACGCCGGTCAAGTTTTCAAGAATTTATTATTGTCAGATACTGCCAAGGCAGAATCAATACCTGAATTAGAAGTCTTATCTGATGACGTCAAGGCTGCTCACGGAGCAGCCAGCTCTTCGGTGGATAGCGAGCAAATCCACTACTTGATGTCGAGAGGATTTTCTAAAGAACATGCAGAAGCGCTTATTGTTGAAGGATTTCTTATTAGTTGCTTTGCTAAAATCAATAATAACGAGGTAAGACAATACCTTATAGGCGCATTAACCGCAAAATACTCTTGATGGTAGGTGAGATTATGCGAGAGGATTTCCCTATACTACAACGAAAAATCAATGGTTATCCGTTGGTGTATTTAGATAACGCAGCTACTACCCAAAAGCCAGCCTCTGTAATTAATGCAATGAATGATTATTATGC
>DUJK01000211.1 GCA_013329925.1 Candidatus Poseidoniaceae archaeon | reverse complement strand
CTGCTTTCTTAGTTGCGCGCATAGATGTCGCAGACGGACGATGTATAAAACCTGCAAGGCAGACAACTGGTGTGAGCTGTTGCCGTGATTTAGCTATTTCACATTGCTGACTTAGTAGTGGAGATGATTACCGCGCCAATCTTGTATGGGTCGCCATTTGATGCTGGGCGACGGTCTTCAAGTCGGCCGACCCAACCATCAGTTGGAACAGATGCTGGCACTCTAATTGAAGCCCCTCTGTCAGATACTCCATACGAGAATTGGTCGATAGATTGGGTTTCATGTAACCCTGTCAAACGCTCTTCATTGTGAGCACCGTAGACGTCCATATGCTTCTTGATATTTTTACCAAATGCCTCACAAATGGTGTCGAATAATTCCTTGCCACCAACATCACGCATGGCTCCGTTAGAGAAATTTGCGTGCATTCCAGAGCCATTCCAGTCGCCCTTGATAGGTTTTGGATGGTATTCGATATAGTAGCCATAACTTTCAGTTAAACGGTCTAGTAAGTAACGGGCAACCCATAATTCATCGCCAGCGCGTTTTGCACCTTTAGCAAAAATTTGGAATTCCCACTGACCACAGGCTACTTCTTGATTGATTCCTTCAAAGTTAATACCAGCTTCTAAGCACAAATCAGCATGCTCTTCGACTAGTGCACGACCGTGGGTGTTTTTGCCACCGACTGAACAATAATACAGACCTTGGGGGCCTGGATAGCCGCCTACTGGGAAGCCCAAAGGAAGTTGCGTTTCGACGTCCATGATGAAATATTCTTGCTCATAACCGAACCAAAAGTCATTATCATCGTCGTCAATTGTTGCTCGGCCGTTAGATGGGTGTGGTGTTCCGTCAGGATTCGTGACTTCGCACATGACGAGGTACCCATTGACTCTCTGCGGGTCTGGGAAAATGGCCACGGGCTTTAACAAACAATCTGAATCTCCACCATCTGCTTGTAGTGTAGAGGATCCGTCAAACATCCAAATTGGACATTCTTCGAGAGTCCCGGTAAAATTACTGCGCACCATCGTTTTACTGCGCATGTTCTGAGTTGGTTCATAGCCATCTAGCCAAATATATTCTAATTTTGCTTTATCCGTCATAGGTATCGTACCGTTCGTATAATGGACGGTATATTAACCATACGCCCATTTAATCGGCTATATTTTGCGTATTATCACCAACAATTGTCAATTAAACTATGCATATGCTTTATTTTAGGTAATTTTTTTGGGTTCCGCATATTCAATTGCGCGCGGAATGTTAAGGATTTGTGCGTTTGAACAGCGGGGTAAATTTAGCAGATTAGACAATACTTTACTCAGCCGAGCAAACATCTATGCTCTCTCTTGGAATGGTTTAGTCATGGATGATAATGTGATGACTATCGAGAACACGCCAGAAATGCGCTCGTTTATTCAATTGTGGATGATGAGTGGTGGCATGGTGCTAAGTACGGTTAACCACATCTTGGAAGATGGTCGAACTATTGAACTGCCTGCTATGCCGGGCAGGGATTTCAAAAGTGAAATCATCGCACTGAGTGAATCATTCAACAAGATTGTTTCGAGGTTGAAGTAATGGAAGTCCCGACCGGGAGCCACATACGTAGATGGCGTAAGTCCCTATCTATGACTCAAGCGAAGCTTGCAGAATTAAGTGGTGTTGCCCAATCGATAATTGCTAAAGTAGAAAATGAAGCGGTTGATCCTCGTTCATCGACTTTACGTAAGCTTGTTGAAGCGTTATCCCGATTTGAGAGCCCAGAAAAATTACACACCGTTCGAGATGTGATGGTCACTAATGTAGCAGCGTTGAAGTTCAATGATACAATTCAAACTGCAATTGATAATATGGTTAAAGACGGAATCAGCCAACTACCGGTTTTGTCAGAAGATGGGGAAATTTTAGGGATTGTTTCCGAAGAAAGTATCTTGCAAAAAGGCGCTCATAGGAATGGTTTGGTCGGACAAGTGATGCACCCTGGGCCTACTATTGTCGACATTGGTTTATCAGTAATTGAGGCGCGAAGAAGGCTTACTGAAGTCGAAGTGTTACTAGTGGTAGAAGGTGATATTCTAGCAGGCCTAGTAACTAGAATGGATCTTGTTCACGCGCTACGACTGAATAGTATTGGATGATTATTGGTTATTAGCAGCGTCTTC
Organism: Candidatus Poseidoniaceae archaeon; assembly: GCA_013329925.1. Lineage (GTDB taxonomy): Archaea > Thermoplasmatota > Poseidoniia > Poseidoniales > Poseidoniaceae > MGIIa-L1 > MGIIa-L1 sp8734u. Next base: position 2,590 of record DUJK01000211.1, on the reverse strand, counting down.
ACCTTGTGGAGTAATCAAAACATTGCTGCCATCTCGGTAAATCACCGGTATTTCAACTGTTGAAACACTTGGGATTACGTGCATAGAACAAGCGGGAGTGCAAGCGGGGGGCAGATAATCCTCACCCGATTCTGATAGAACGAAGGTGATTCCGTGTCCTGCTGGAAGTAATGCGTCAATCCCTTGAAATTCCATTAGCATAGTTATTGTCTGGCCTGGCAGGACAGTTTGTGCATCATAGCCGCCGGCATGGTAACGGACATCCATTGTTGCGTGTCCTAGCCTAACACCTGTTTCAGAATCTTGCATTTCAATAAATACTTGGCCGCCGTCAAAAGATGGTACTACTGTCAAGTGGAATGTAGCTAGACCAGATATGTGTGTGTCATTGTCTTCGGATATTGGTGGGCAAGTTGTGGTAACTGTGGATTCGCCACCAAAAACTAGGCCGCCAGTTCCTGTGAATGCCCCAGAAGATTGGCATTGTGGCATATTAAGTTGGATGCGTTCGGCGTCTTGTGGTGGCCATGTTTCTTCGATCCTCCACTCTCCATCATGGCGTTGTATTTGCGCATGTAAATCTGGCTTAGGGCCGATATCTTTGAGATAATACTCCATCCATTCGAACAAATCTTGGCCCCAATCCCAACGAGTCATGTTGTGAATCGCTTCACCACCATATCCTGAATCTTGAGCGTTGTGTTTACTCCACTGGTCTGGGTAATTATGCTCCCACTGGCCTAGCATTCCTGCAACTTCATAGCCCGCATCAATGTACGCTTGGTACCAATTAGTTCCAGGAGGCCCGCCAAATACTTGGTGTGGGTCGACGTTCCAATCTTGCATCCCTTGAACCCAGTAGATACTGCCATTATACTTGCCCAATGCCTTGTCAATATGGCTTCTTTCGTCATAGTAATTATCCATGTAAGGGTCCATTTCACCTAATCCATATCTGGTAGGGCCGGCGAGAAAACCTTCTACAACATCAGCACACATATTGTCTAAATCGTCATCATCGTAGTCAAGAATACTGCTGCCGTAATTTGAGTGCATTATTTGTGAACGGGCTTCAGCGCTACCGTTTTTGTACAACAACGGGCCAAGGGCTGTAGTGCCTGAAATGGGCACTATTGTCTTTAGATGTTCACTACCTTGGGCTGCTGCCTCCCAGGCAGTCGCGCCTTCGTATGACTTGCCATAAATTGCGACATTGCCGTTACTCCAATTTTGTGTGCCAAGCCATTCGACTGCAGAATGTATGCCTAATCCTTCACCGTCGCCACGGTAGTCAAAACAGCCACTACTCTCTTCTGTAGCAAATACCGCTACTTGAGCTAAAGCATATCCGTGTGGAATAAAATTGTCATAAATGAATTCCCCCCGTCCAGCAGCGACAATATTTGTCGGGTTGGATTCATCGCCTGGCTGACCATAAGAGAAGTAAGGAGAGATCACGGCAATAACTGGAACTTTTTCGCCTGCTTCTGTATTAGAGGGTAGCCAATATGACAAGTGTACATCTGCGCTATTTGGCCCACCAACCCAAGTACCAGTGGTATCAACGGTGATTGTTGCCTCTTGAACATCAAGAGATTCGTGGGGCCCAGGCTCCAATACCATGGCATAACTACCATCCCAATCCCACTGTAATTCGTGTCGGTCATAAATATCAGGATAAATAGACTCCATACCGCTTTCTGCTGAGTCGTTGCTTGGTGAAAAGCAGCCTGACAGCGGCAGCATCAAGCACATGAGAGCCATTAACACTGCCTGACGCATGGTTATCGGTTATGGTTCCCTTTCAATAACTTGATGATGATAATTTAATTCAATTATCCGCAAGTTATGAGTTATATCACTGCTTGGATGGTAATATGCAACCGGCAGATGTGTGGGGCAATCGATGGCGAGAAAGTACTCTTGCCATGGCTAAACGATACATGACTGTTGCATGTGAAAAACAAAGTTTGGTTTGTCTAGCAGCAGATAGAAACACCATGTCTGGCCTGTTTGAACTTCTCGAGCAAGTTGGACCGCATATTGCGGCCCTCAAAACACATGTTGACTTGATAGATGATTGGTCTGCAAAAGAGTGGTCTAAATTCTGTGCCGCTGCTGAACAAAACAATTTATTGATTTTTGAAGACCGTAAATTCGCCGATATTGGAAAAATTAGTCGTTCGCAAATGGCCGGGATATATGATATTCGTTCATGGTCAAATATAGTCACAGCCCATCTTATTTCAGGCCCAGATATTGTCGATGGATTGCAAGCAGGGTGGAGCGATGTTGGTCGAGAGGGTGGTGTTTTACTACTTGCGCAAATGTCTAGTCGCGGCAACTTACTTACCGAGAATTACTGTGATTCTGTAGTTGCTAAAGGTGTGGCTAGTGAAGGTGTTCTAGGATTTATTGGCAACGGCTCTAGGCCTGAAGAATTACAAAAGTTGAGAGCCATGGTTGGAGAAAGTAAGATGATTTGGACTCCGGGTGTAAACTTGGTTGTTGGTGACGGTGAAATGGGTCAACGATACGGCGACCCGAAAGAAGCCGTTATTGCTGGTTCTGATTGTATTATTGTTGGATC
>DUJK01000040.1 GCA_013329925.1 Candidatus Poseidoniaceae archaeon | reverse complement strand
AAACCTCTAGAGCAACAAGTTGCTGATAGAATGATTGAGAGAAGAAGAGATTATTCATTAATTGTTAATTCAGGCGAAAGAATCGGTAGAGTAAATGGTTTAGCGGTCCTTGGTGCTAATTCTGGTCTCTCTGATTTTAGTGGAATTATGCTACCTGTAGAGGCACTTGTAACACCTTCACAGGGTGGCGGTGGAAAGATTCACGCTACTGGAGGTTTGTCAGATTTAGCCAAGGAAAGCGTAACCAATGTTAGTGCGGTCATCAAGAAATTAACAGGAAAAGATATTTCTGATTATGATATTCATATTCAGTTTGTTGACACTCATGGTGTTGATGGAGATTCAGCATCAATAACTATTGCTACAGCAGTAATTTCTGCTTTAGAGGACATTCCTATCCGTCAAGACTTGGCGATGACAGGTTCATTGTCTGTTCGCGGTGAAGTCTTACCAATCGGTGGAGTTACAGCAAAGATTGAGGCAGCAGCAGGTTCGGGTATCAAGAAAGTAATAGTTCCTCGATCTAATATGCAAGATGTTCTTTTGGATGACAAGTACAAGGATATGGTTGAGGTTGTTGCTGTAGATTCTCTTGACGAAGTAATGAAACATGCATTGATCAAGCACGAGCATAAGGAAAGCCTTGTAGAAAGATTAAGTTCAGTAATCGATATTTTAACTCCTGAAGTCAGTAAAAAGTCTCCATCAGCATGATTCAATTGAATCGAACTGGTAACTTAAAATGGAGAGATACGCATGGCTGAGAACAATAAAGACGCTACTAAAGGCGCATTGTTTGTACTATTCATGGTAACCATGATCGATATGATTGGTTTTGGAATAGTAATTCCTTTTTTGACCTATCTTGTTGAAGATTTAGCAGCCGCTGATGGTATTACTGAAGTTGGTCTATGGGTCGGATTATTAATGACTTCATACTCAGCGGCTCAGTTTTTATTCTCGCCATTTTGGGGTACAATTTCTGATCGAATTGGTCGTAGGCCAGTTCTCATGATAGGCCTAGTTGGGAATACGGTTTTTTTCGCCATGTTTGGATTAGCTAATACACTGTTAATTGCCTTATTAGCACGATTTCTTGCAGGTGTATTTAACGGAAACCTGGCTGTTGCAAAAGCCTATATCGGCGATGTAAGTAATCCAAGTCAATTAACAACAAGAATGGGTATCATTGGTGCAGCATTTGGTCTTGGATTCACAATTGGGCCATTTATCGGTGGGGAATTGTCTAATCCAGCAGCAAGGTGGGAAATTTTTGTAGATACAATCTTTGATACTTATCCATATCTACTTCCGTGTATTGCAGCAGGTGCTTTGTCTCTAGTATCACTTATTTTTGCTTATTTCAAATTACCAGAATCATTGCCCAAAACAAAACGCACCAATTTTGACAACGTAAGTTGGTCCTCACGAATAGGTAATTCAGTGAAACAATCTTTTTCGATGCTAAATAATGGTTCAATTTCAGTTATTATTTGGGTAAAAATGTTGTTTATTTTTGGATTCACTATTATGCATGCTGTATTCATTTTGTATACAGGTATGGCTATTGATGAAGGTGGACTTAGTTATAATGAAGCACAGAATGGCCGTTTATTCGCTATCATAGGTATAACTGGAATCATTACTCAAGGAGTATTAATTGGTCCATTATCCAAACGCTTTGGTCCAGCTAAATTGTTACCAATATCTTGTCTTTTATGTGGTTCAGGCCTTGTTCTCATACCATATACACAAGCTGATTGGGCTTTTGCTTACTTATTTGCTATAGTAATTCTTATTTCAGTTGGAAATGGTATTTTCCAGCCTTCATCATCATCATTGCTCACTACAACTGCAAAGCAAAACGGGATAAATCTTGGTGTTGTGATGGGGGCTCAAGAATCTGTTAGTTCATTTGCTCGAATAATCGGGCCATTAACCGGTGGAATTGTTTGGACATTAACCGTATCAAGGAAATGGCCACTTGATTACCACACTGCGTTTTTATTATGCGGAGTATTAATGGCTATGGCGGCCTTACTATCATTGAAAATACCAAATCAGAAAGAACAGATTCAATCTGAGGAGTGATCAAAGAACTTCAGTAAGAATTTTTTCTAATTCAGTATTAATCATTAAAATCAAAGTACCGAATTCTGGTGGAATATTTGGGTCCTCGTATAGTTCTTCAAGTTTAGACTGTGACATAGCAATACGAACATCTAGTTTTTTTGCTTTGTTCAAAAGCCATTGTTCACAGGCTTCCTTTGCTTGTCTTCTAATATTTCTAGGAACCTTAGGGTCATCAATTTGATTGATTACTGTAGCAACTTGTTGTAATCGAGTTTCGATATCCATGTAAACACCTCAATCCTCACTAAACTAACCTGTACGGTGGCCGTCTTTAAGTTCATTGCCGACTAGGGCGCTCTATGGGCCTAACCTCAGAGGATGTTCTTGGGTGGACTAGAGTTGGTGTTTTACTACTTGTAATGGGTTGGGCTGCATGGATGGATAACAAGGAACGTAGAGTGCCAAATGAACACTGGATGGTATGGGTCAAACCTGCATTATTCATTTGGGTCCTTGATTTAATGACTCAAGATGCAGACTGGAGTATCTATCTAACTGCATCTGCAGTAGTTGCTTATGCTTCTACGGCAATAATTGGCAGACCAACTTTTAGTGATGTTTTAGCAGGAAGTAAAATCGATATTATTGTCAGTTTTTGGTATTTGATTTCATTAGGAGGTATAATTGGAGGTGCTATGAAATACGGGGACGTCAGTCCTATTGATGTTCTAATTGGAGATAGTACTGGTAATGCTTCTCTATGGTGGAGTACTTTATCTGGATTATTAACGATTCTAATCATCGATTTGGCATGGAGATTTAGATTGATTCATGGTGGTGCAGATGCTAAGGCATTAATGCTAGTAGCAATATTGATTCCTAATTGGAATACTATGCCTTTGATTTCTGATAATACTCTTGA
>DUJK01000110.1:2335-3672 GCA_013329925.1 Candidatus Poseidoniaceae archaeon | reverse complement strand
GTTCCAATGGTAAATATGGTGTTACTGTTCCTATTGCTCAACGTAGCTCTTGTAGGTTTTCTTTTCGTCTACGAGGTCGCCAGAATTTTATTCTTAGATGTCCAAGATGTCTCTGGTAAGGGTGGAATTAAATTAGCGGATAGTCGATTACTAAGGGCAGAAAGAAGCCAGCAAGCCAAAGTTTTGAACTTCTGTTTCACTGGTTTTGCCGGCCAATCTATGCTGCTTTTAGCCTTAGCAATGATTACATTTTGGGATTCTAGTTTCCTGCCTCAAGGAGATGCATGTGGATCATGGGAAAACAATCTCTGTGCAATATTACAGAAAGATGCTTTAGAAGAATTAACTTGGATGTTAGCATCCGGTGGACAGGTTGCATTTGTCGTAATATGGGCTCGTTCTAGAAGTATTGGTTCTCTTTTAGAGGATATCTCATTTGATGCCTCAATGGGTGAAAATAGAGCTAGAATGGCACAATTAGAGGACGTTATTTATCTCAAACAAAAAGCCATCAGAAAACTAGTCACCGATGACTCATGGGACAAAGCCTTACGAAGAATCGATGCGGTATTAGAAGGTCATGGCGAGCAATTGGAAGGTTTGGATTTAGTTAGGAAAACCGATGCTATGATGGAAATCTATGCAGCTATGGGTCGATGGGATGATGCGGAAAATAACGCTGTGTCAATACTGGCGCTAAGAGGTGGGCGTGAGGCTCAAATTGCCCGCTTAATACTAGTCGCCGCAAGTCTGAGCCAGCGAGATTTTGCTGAGGCTAAACCTAGATTAGAGCTAATACCAGATGACGACATAGAGGCTGCTAGATTGCAATGGTTTGCTTCCCTTTTGCAACCTAAAAAACGTAGATTAAATGAAAAACTAATTGCACTATTATCTGTCGACCCGTTAACAAAAAGAAATGTAGATTTGGTTAAAAGATACAACAACTCAATACCAAATACTGAACTAAGATATCGGAATAATTCTGCAGACCGTATGATGCTACTGGGCGATATGGCTCGTATGCGGCTTAATGGGCAATATGAACAAGCTCTCAACATACTAGAGAAGTATATCAAAAACAATGATCAAGCTAATTGGGTTCATGGCAATGTCGTATGTGCATTACTACATCTTGATGAGGGAAGAACAAATACGGCGGTCAAAATAGCTCAAAACCTTGCCCAGCAACAACCCAGACATCCGCATTTGAGAAGTTTATTGAGGCACTTAGCATCATTAGGTGAAACCATTTCTGCAAGTAGTGAGACTACTGGTATTGAGTGGCTACGAGATTCGGGCCTAGATTGGGTACATGGATGGCCAATGAAACATAC
>DUJK01000110.1:0-2015 GCA_013329925.1 Candidatus Poseidoniaceae archaeon | reverse complement strand
GTAGCACCAGCTCCCGCAATGGTTACTAAAGAATTGCAAAAACACTCATGGAGGGCTAATGGATGGATTGCATTTGGTAATGAAGAGACCTTTGCCAAAGCTAAAAATAAATCATCTAATGGTTGGAAATTGCTCTCAGACAAGAAAATGGAAACTGATTTCCCCCCGTGTATTTACACGCACATGACTGGAGTAATAGTTACTATTGGAGGGATGCCTGTTGACCTTGGTTTGCCTGGTGATATCAATTATACAGCAATAGAAGATGCTGGTTTGCTAAACTAACTAGCCCCAGTTACAAGGCTCTAGTATTTGTTGGCCACCCATATAATCTACCAATGGCTGAGGTATTGTTACTCTTCCATCTGCAAGTTGATTTTGTTCCATAATTGCCACTAGCGCTCTAGATGTAGCAACTGCAGTGGAATTTAATGTGTGAACTATCGGTTGGTTAGCGTGACCGGGCTGGCCATATTTGATTTGCAAACGATTGGCTTGATAATCAGTACAATTTGAACAAGAAACAATCTCTTTGTATTGGCCTGCACCAGGAATCCAGGCTTCTAAATCATATTTACGTGCAGCAACTGTTCCCATATCACCAGTACAGATATTTACCACCTCGTAGTGAATTTGTAAATCATTCCAAAGATCAATGCAATTTTGCAGTAACTCTTCATGCATCTCCCATGATTCTTCAGGCTTAGCAATAACAATTTGTTCTATTTTAGTAAATTGATGGACTCGCCAAATTCCCAAATCGGATTGACCATGTGAGCCAACTTCACGGCGGAAACATGGAGAAACCCCAACAATCTTCAACGGCAACTGGTCTTCGGGGATTGTCTCTTCCATATACATCGCAGTTAGTGGGTGTTCAGATGTTGCAATCATGTAGTAATTATCTGGCTCTACACCATACATGACTGTCTCGAAATCCCCTAAATCAGTAACACCTTCGTAGGCTTTACGATTCATCATAACTGGCGGTTGAACAAAGGTGAATCCTCTTTGCCGCAGAAAGTCAACAGTGTAATTCTGCAAAGCCATCTCTAATCTTGCTAGATCACCTTTGAGGAAGAAGAAACGACTACCAACAATTTTTGCTGCCCGTTTCAAATCAACCCATTTATTCATTTCGATAAGCTCGTTGTGAGTTCTTGGCTCAAATTCAAATGTTGGCTTTTCACCATACACGCTATGTATAGTATTACCTGATTCATCTGCACCTTTAGGAACATCATGATGGAGAATATTTGGTATCGACATACGTATTTTGTCTCTATTTTCAATGGCCGCTTGGGTTTGTTCCTCTAGTTGTGATATCTCTTTACCTAATGATGCGACCTCTGCTAAAATTTCTTGCGCTTTGCTTTCATCACCGGCCTTTTTAGCAGCACTTATGCCTCTAGCAGCCGTATTTTTTTGTTGCCGCAACTGATTGGTTTGATGTTGTAAATTTAACCATAATTTATCATATTTGATTACTTTGTCAATCTTATCATGAGGGATTCCTCGCTTATCATGATCTGCTCTAATTTGTTGATGCTTGTCTCTAAACATGGATATATCTAGCATAATACCACCTACAATGTAATTCCTAAATTGAAAATTTCAGCACCCATAAAAATTACGCCACCAATCAAATAGCCTACTATAGCTCCACCGTTTAGCAACGGCAATCCAGCCTGAGCTTTACCTCTTGCAACATAGGTCATCAAGATAAAGTAGCCGATTAAAGAACCAATCAGAGCAAACATCGCGATGACAAAGGCATTATCAGAATCTAGCCATTGGACTGCAGACAATACTAACATTCCAGGGAATATAATATCACCTAAGCCCATGAACAAAGCCTCTTTGCTCTTTTTGTTTGGTTTAGTTGATGTTGGCACATTTGCTGGCACAACTTGTCTTACCTCGGTTTTATCCACCATTTTGCTGTTCTCATCTTTGAATGAGTATCCCTTATCTTGTGGGGCAACTAGCAAAATTGGTAATTGAAGACCAATCAT
>DUJK01000074.1:12592-14276 GCA_013329925.1 Candidatus Poseidoniaceae archaeon | reverse complement strand
GTTTTGAAAGCCAATAATTGGTTGGTTTCAGGCCTTGGCGTGGTTACTGTTGAAGGGGGCCAAAAAGGCTTGCCGCTTACTGAACAGGCGCCACAGGAAGATGATTCAATTTGGTCAGGATTAACCCACCAAGCAATACCTAGAGAATTAAACAAAACCAAGCATTGGAGCGATCTTTTAGAACGAGATTTATACCAACAATTCGAACAATATTGGCCACGGTCGTATGAAATGGTCGGGGATGTACTGATAGTTCGCCTCGAAGATGAAATTAAACAGCACCAGTCTTTGATTGCCAAAGCTATGCTAGAGCACATTTCAAGCGCCAGAGTCATATGCGCGGATAATGGAGTCACAGGTGAATTCCGCGTTCGAGATATTTCCCCTATATTGAGTAGGGGTGACAACAGCTCAACCCTAACTAAAATACGAGAAAACGGTCACAACATCACCATCGATCCCGCAAAAGCCTACTTTTCATCAAGGCTATCAACTGAGCGAGCAGGCAACGTTGTTGCGGCAAAAGAGCTCGCTAAATTGCTTGAGCGACCAATCACAATATCTGACCCATACGCAGGGGTTGGCCCCGCCCTACCTAGTCTAATTGCCACGGCGGGTCTAGTTGAAACAATCTTTGCCGGCGATTTAAATCCAGACGCGGTCGAACTTCTCACAGATAATATCAACTCCATGGTTAACAAGTGGAATTACACTTTGGACAGCCATATATTTTGTATGGATGCTAGACAGTGGCAAAATAACGAAAACCTCACCGATTCTACCGACTTATTATTGGTTAATTTACCCCATAATACACTAGAACATCTTGTTGATCTGTTTCCTTTAATGCGTAAGGGAACCAAGTCATTGATTCGTGGCTGGGCCATTATTGAAAGACAAGACACAGAAGCAGTTAAGCAAATGGTTGAGGCAAAATTAACCCAACATGGTGCTAGAGAAATATCCCTCACTTGTAAAGAAATCAAAGGCTTTTCAGCGAGTAAAATATTTGTCCGCATAGAATCATGGCAAATTTTCTCATAGAAGCGTTCACTTCATCAATCACCTATGTTTGGCATGATGCATGGGCACAGTAGTAAACTGCGTTTGCGGGGTAGAAATTGACATCACCGGAGTCACCCCCAAGAAAAACGGTACTAAGGTCTGGTGCCGCGTTTGTGGCGCAACGACTATTCATCACCACGACTGATATCAGCAATTTGTTAATTAGCCGGGCCTATAACCGTTATTTGTGACGGATTTAGTGACTAAGACAGATGAGCGAGGCATGGCTATTTCACCGGTATTGCCTGAAGATTGTAAGAATTTCTTAATCGATATAGACGGGACAATTTGTGAAGATATCCCCAACGAAGAACCAGAACGGATGGCAACAGCTGAATGCTATGATGGGGTTGTAGAACAAATTAACAAATGGTACGACCAGGGGCACCAAATTTGCTTTTTCACTGCGAGGGCGGAAGAACACCGCGCAGTTACCGAACATTGGCTTGCAAGCCACGGTTTCAAGTGGCACACCTGTTTGTTTGGCAAACCACGTGGAGGTAATTACCACTGGATAGACAATCACATTGTTCGGGCGACTAGGTTCAATTCTAAGATGACAGAATTTGTTAAGAAAATGGTAGAAGTAGAAGTCTTTGATGATTAACCAACGACTAAT
>DUJK01000074.1:10753-12200 GCA_013329925.1 Candidatus Poseidoniaceae archaeon | reverse complement strand
GGTCTTGTTAGTTGTTGGTTTATTTTCCTTCAGCATAGGCACCATAGATGACCAAACCCCTTCGCCTTTAATTCGGGAATAGATTGCTGCTCCGATATGAAGTATAATCAGCAGGTAACTGATGTCAGCTACTAACCCATGCAAATCTAATACCACATCCATCACGGTTTGCTCTTCATCAGGCGTGGCATTTATTGTATATCCTTGGCTATACAATCCAGCAATCATCAATCCCGTTAACGGAAGTAGAATAAAACAGGCATACATTGCTTTGTGGACTGAACGAGCGAAGTAGTAATGGACGATATGTACCGGTTCTCTTGCACCTAAAAGCGTGTTAAAACGCCTCATATAGGAATATCTTAAGATAACAACAATGATAAAAGCCGTAGCAAAAATAATCTCGGAAATAAGTAGCCCGCTGTCTTCAAGATCTTCTAACGCGTTCACTTGTTTGAAAATTCCATACACATACAATAAGACGAAACTCCAATGAATGGTTTTAGCCAGTTTAGTATGGCTTTCCATCAAACGAACCTCGACATTATTGGAACTTCTAAATCAACGATTGGTGATCAAATGGTGAATAGTTCTAACATGAACTCCAGTTGCACCGTTCTTTACCATAGAATTGGTTTTTGCACCCCAATATGTGCCTGCAATGTCCATATGGGCCCAAGTTATTTGCTCACCGTCTTCATCATAATCTCGATTTGGCACGAATTGTTTCAAGAATGCCGCTGCAGTGTTTGCGCCACCCCATCGGCCAGCTCCCAGATTTCTCGTATCAGCAATCTTTGAATCGGTCATTTCTTTTTCAAATGCTGGAAGTAATGGCATTGGCCAAGCAAGTTCATCCACAGCATTTCCTGCCTCATGAATTTCAGTTCTGAAATCATCGTCATTAGACCAAAGCCCAGTTGCTTCATGTCCAAGTGCGACTACACAAGCGCCGGTTAGGGTCGCAAAGTCAATGATAAATTCAGGGTCGTATTCGCCGGCCTTCCACAAACCATCTGATAGAACGAGCCTTCCTTCAGCATCAGTGTTTAGCACTTCAATAGTCTTGCCAGATAATCCTTTGATAACATCGCCAGGACGCGTTGCATTAGCCGCTGGCATATTTTCTGCCATACAAGTAATTGCGACAACTTTCCCTTCATGGCCGGTTTGTGCCAGAGCCTCCATAGTACCAAAGACAGTAGCAGAGCCACCCATGTCATATTTCATTTCGTCCATATTTGCGCCAGGCTTTAGAGAAATTCCACCAGTGTCAAAAGTAATTCCTTTCCCTACTAACACAGGGCATCTACCTTTGACGGTTTTATTCATTTCAAAAATGACCATACATGGTTTGCGGGATGAACCCTTCCCGACTGCAACAAGTCCGCCCATTCCAGCTTTGATTGCTTGTTCATAATTGATAATAGTGACATCAACATTATCG
>DUJK01000074.1:2977-10370 GCA_013329925.1 Candidatus Poseidoniaceae archaeon | reverse complement strand
TTGCCAAGATCTCTTGACAGGTGCACACCTTTGGTTATTCCACGGTATTTGTTAACTAGGGCAGACAATTCTTCTGATTCTTTTTCGCTACAAGTAAGTCTAACCTGCTTATCACCCTCAGTTTCTTCATCATCCTTCATTTTATATTCATCATAAGAATAATTTCGCAACATCATCCCTTCAGCAAAAGCGGCCATGTGAGCCACACCTGCTTCGGTGAACCGAACGGTGAAATCATTGCCGTGCACCTTTTTGATGCTAGCAAATACAGCAGCCCCAGATTTTCTAAAGTCGTGAACAGAAACATCACCAGATTTACCCAATCCAGCAAGAATAACTTTTCCGTCTTCGCCACCAATTAGAGACATAGTTGCCTTCTTTTTAGCTTTGAAATCACCGTCAGCTAGAACTCGGTTGATCTGAGATTTCATTCCTTGAGGTAAACCCCTTTCACATTCTTCAGGTATCTCTTCGACCCCTTCATACATTGGTAAAATCAGTGTTCCGTTGATGTTGTCACTCGCGCTTACAGTAATTTCCATATTATCGCCTGCCACGCCGTAGGCTAGGTAGCATTTCAATTCTCTTGTATTTCTGCAAGACAATTTTCGGCCAAATCTTCATCTTCCGGCTTCATAACAACGGCCAAACCAATTATCGAAATTATTGTGGTTAAGGAATTAAACAAGCCAAAACCGGTCAAAAAACTAGCATCACCTTCTTCAATTAACGTGACAGCTTGTATACCAATTTCTTCGGTAACCCATCTTGAGGCATTGATTACCCTAACTTGATAATACATCTGCCAACTACCATCCCCACCATAATCTAGACCGCCGGTATCCAGAGTAATCATTGTTGAATTGGTGGCGTTAACAGTAAACGCCGAGGAAGTCCAAGTAATCTGTCCGCTTGAATCAAGATATTGTAAGGTCGCGTTAGATGTTGATGCCTGACCATGATTGGCTACATCAATTGTCACCTCGTTATCAGACACCTCAAGGGATTGAACATCTAGTCTTGCGCGCCAATACCACACATTGTTGATCAAATATCTCATTACGTCCATTTCTTCTGCCAATCTGTCGTTTAGATTCTCAAATGAGCCTGGAATAAATTGTTCATCATCTGTTTCAAATGTGAAGGTCGGATACCCCATTACGCCATAGCCATAGTCTCTGCTAGTTCCACAATTTGGGTACAATCCTTGATTAGCATTTTGAATTGGAATACTGGAGATGTTATCATTAACATCATCTCTGATTTGATGGTATAATTCCCAATCAGCAGGCTGTTCAGGCCATTTGCCCCAAGGGTATAGCATAATCCAAACGCCGGTGTGCATGGTGACATACAAATCAGCGTCAGCGACTTCAGCATTCATATAGGCAGCGTTAGCTGCAGTTTCAGATTCACTAAAGGCGCTGCTCCCTGGCTGAGTTGTTGGACAAGTGTTCCAATAATGGTCGTAATTCCTGTTCAAATCAACCTGGTTGATATTCCATCGAGTATCGATATCATTACCATCTGGATTTAGCATGATTAAAATGTGAAGTACCGTGCTTTGTAAAACATCGATCGCTTCTTGATTGCCTTCTGCCCAACCGTTGATGTACCACTTTGCAGATAACCAAGCCAGCGCAGTACCCAGGTATTCATTGCCGTGATGCCCCCCATCAATGTAAACAACTTCTTTTGCACTTCCATCGGATTTATTGTCAATAGACCAGTCAGATATTCTTACAACCCACAACGACCTGCCCAATTCGGACTTTCCAACATCGGCGAGCTCGACAATTTCAGGATAGTCGTCTGCCCATCCATTTACTTCCAGGGTTAAGGCAGCCCAAGTCATGTGAACGTGACTGTCTATCGGGTCGCCAGGCCAAGCTTCTTCTTCCTTGGAATCTGATTGAGCAGAGGAGATTGGAATACTAGCCAGCAGCATACACAGTACAAGACCTACTGCAACTCGCATGTTCATCCCTAGCCATTAAACAACAAAAACGCTTGCCTAACTGTTTACTTCACCAGTCGCTAGTAAACGCATTAGGGTTGACAACTTTCTCTGATTCCCTAGTCCAAATCTGTCCAGCATCACCGCTGGAGTAAACATCGCCATATGGATCGATATCCTCAGTCTTCTTGCTTCTCTGCATGTAAGCCTCAACACTTTCTCTGAGGTCTGGCTTAAATTTCCAATAGTGAATACGCCATTCTCTGCCATCCCACAATGTTGTCTCTTCGCTTTCTGTGGTTAGAAGGTTAACATCTTGAAACATGTAAAACAGGTTTCTATCAGTAGGTTCTAGCGCATTGTCTATTATTCTATTGTAGAATCCGAAAAATCCTAGTGCGTGTTCAGCCATTCCTTGAGCCACCTCGTCTTCCATTTCTAAGTCAACAGCCTGTTGAATTGCTTTCGTTAAATCGCTTAGTGTCATGCTCATTTGAAAACCCCCGCCCCCGAACTTTGTACCCGAGAACATTAGTTATATTGTACACCGACCCATATTAAATCATCGGTGATTTTGGCTATTTTTTACTGTAATCTGGAAAAACCAGCCGTAAAATTACACCAAACCCTCAATACTAAAATCATTCAGCAGGGTTTGTGGCAGAAGAGTTTGTTGAGGGCAATTTTCTGGGGCTTGCCAAACCTGATGGCCAGCCCGACATTGTTGTGTTATCTGTGCCATATGAATTGACTACATCCTACGGTCAAGGAACGGCAGAAGGCCCTTCAGCATGTGTTGAGGCAAGCGGCCAGGTTGAGTTATTTGACCCGTTGCTTGGTGAAGATCTACCAGCAGGTCAGCGCATTAGTACGGCGCCGCCATGGGACGGCAAAGGCAATAATTTAGCGCAACAACTGGATGGGATTTCTAATTATCTTTCACCTTGGTATGATGGCGAAGCGTTCCCAGTAATTTTGGGTGGAGAGCACGGTATATTGCCTGCATTAGTTCATGCCGCGGGCAACCACCCCCTAGTTAACGGAGATTTTTCAAAACTAACAATCGTACAGATTGATGCTCATGCAGATCTACGAGAAGAACTTGGCGGAGAGGCCTTTTCCCATGCCTGCGCAGCATCTAGAGCAATGGACTTTGGACTCAAGCATTTATTTCAAGTCGGAGTGAGGGCATTTTCACAACTCGAATACAATCGTATTCAAAATGACGAGAAAATAACCACCTATTTCGCGTCTGAAATTCAACAATCTAAAGATTCTAAGTGGAATAATTGGCTTGATGAAATTAGCCAGATTGAAGGGCCAATACACCTTACTATCGACATTGATGGCTTAGATGGTAGTCTAGTTCCAGCAACCGGTACGCCCGTGCCAGGGGGGCTCACATTTTGGCAAACTGTTGAAACAATTCAAGCATTGTTTTCATCTAGTAAAGGTGTTGTAATTAGTATGGATGTAAATGAGATAGTGCCACAGAAAGATACACCACTGACCCAATTTACTGCGGCTATGTTGGCTACCAAAGGGATTGTTCACCACATCAATGCTAGAAGGCTAGGCAATTGGGTCAAGCAGACTAGCGCAGGCAGTGGTATTAACCAGTCACGACCATCCACTTCATACTTTCAAAATCTATAAATTTAGAAATTAATACGGGGGGAACATAATGTCAAAAGCACACGGATCTCATGTAATGGTCGACTACACCGATTTTTTCTCAAGCACCCTTGAGCTTGGAAAGACCATGCTTAAACTCATGGAATCTGCTATCGATAATAGTGCTGCCAAAAGAGTCCATTCACACATTGAAATTTTCGATGGCGTTACTTCTCCGCCAGGATTTGCTGCAGTAGTTCTACTCGATGAGAGTCATTTTTCAGCTCATTGTTATTCAGATAAAGGCTGGCTAGCGATTGATTGTTTTACCTGTGGCGGAACTAATGCTGAAGCAATTGTTGACGAAATTGACAAGCAATTAAGACAATTATCGCCAACCATAGTATTAGAGCAAAGAACAACCGCTAATCGGTTTTTGCATAGAGGTGAATAATTTGAGCATCAGAGAGTTCGTCAACACAAATTATCATCATTTTAATGCTGGTGAATTGAGTAAATCAGCACAATCATTGACCCAATTTACTCAGGACGGCGGGCGAATATTCATCACCTTAGCCGGAGCAATGAGTACCGCTAGGCTTGGTAAAACACTAGCGCCACTAATCAGAAGCGGCGTTGTTGCAGGCATTTCATGCACCGGGGCAAATCTTGAGGAAGACGTCTTTCTACTAGTTGCTGCGTCAAAATATGAATCGATTGATGATTGGCGCAGCTTGTCTAGTAAAGACGATACTGAATTGCTTGACCGCAAACTAAACCGAGTTACCGATGTCTGTATTCCCGAAGAAGCGGCGATTAGAGAAATCGAGCGAGTGATGCTACCGCTTTGGCAGAATTATTCCGATAATGATCAAGGCAAATTACCTCATGAATTCTTTTTTGAAATTTTACAATCCGGCGAACTCAATGTCGAGGGCAACCCACAGGATAGTTGGGTTATGGCTGCGGCACAAATGGGAATTCCATTATTCGTTCCAGGCTGGGAAGATTCGACATTAGGCAACATTTTTGCCTCTCATGTGATACAATCAAAAATCAAACCCAGTACAGTGTTAAGCGGCATAAATTACATGACGAATTTGGCCAAATGGTACGAAAATCAACAAACAAAATTAGCATTCTTCCAAATTGGCGGCGGGATTGCTGGCGACTTCCCCATTTGTGTGGTGCCAATGCTTAACCAAGATCTCCAACGTTCAGTACCGCTATGGTCGTGGTTCTGTCAAATTAGTGAATCTAGCACTTCCTATGGAGGATACTCAGGTGCTCCACCGAATGAGAAAATAACCTGGGGAAAGTTGTCTGCAGCAACTCCAAAGTTTGTAATTGAAAGCGATGCAACCATAGTTGCACCGCTAATTTTTGGCTATCTACTTGACATGTAAAGCAAGACTCATGAAGTAGCAATAATTAGCAAGACTGTGGAAGCAAACCATTCTAAGTATGGCTTTTTTGAATGGCTCGCCATTTTGATAGTTGTTTTTGCTGCAACTTCATTATACTTTTATTCATCAGAAGAGACTCAAAGCGAGTCTCACTTAACCGCATTATCGGGCACTATTGAATTATCTACTAGAGACTCAATGGACTCTTTTGGCCTTCAAGATTTCAAGACTGGAGCGATGGCTAATTTAAATTTGACAAGTTTTCCAGTTGTGGTAAAAGACTGCAGAAATTGCAATGCTGAGATAACAGGCGTAACTCTACAAGGCGAGATAATAATCACAGAATTATATGATATGGATGATAGAAAGGGTAGAGTAGAAGGTGAACTAAACTTCACCCACTTGATCTATCAATCGTCCACAGATTACATTGACCAAGAAAGAATTATCTTCAACTGGAATGCTGGAGATGTAGGCTCTTCCTGGGAGCTAATACTCAATCACAATCCGCCAAGATGGTTGCCGAGCCTCTCAGAAAATGCTAATTTTATTGAAACTTCTCTAGGAATAGAATCAAGGTCAGGCCCTGAACTACTAATCAAGACGCCCGAGGACGGAGTTAAGTTAATTCAAGCCTGCTTGCCAGATAGTTTTCTTTGCAAAAGCAATGCACCAGATGCGGTACTAATTGCCACTTTTGATGAGGCTGTTTCGCCAATAGCCATAGCAGAGCCAACATATTGGATTGAGCAAGATATCTCTACCCTCTCCTCTTCCAGTCAAGACTTTTCACTTATCGACGGAATAATCACAACTGAATTTCTACTAGCCAATAACAACGCCTACATGTTGGCAAATACCGCAGCCATAGAACAAGCATCGACCTATCAACTAACATCAAACGTCAGTTCACTAAGTCCCCTGTCCGCGTGGTTTTCAGCAGTTGGCTTAACGACATTCGAAATCAAATTACATGGAAGCGTAGTAGTAAAAATCCAGACCGAGAGCCATGACTTCTATAATATTCTAAACACCAATGGAGAATTGGTTGTTGGTTTGGTGGCTTGATAGGTGAAAGTTTTAAAAGCCAATTGTTATTTATAATACCTAGTAAAACCACCATCATGCGTAAAAAGGCCTTTGTGCTAATCTTGATTTTAATTACGATGACTGCACAACCAATAGTTGCTAGCGATATTGCTCCAAACGCCACCTCTCCAACCAATCAAGACACAATAAGCGTCGATGGATTTGTGACGACAAAATTCACCAGTGTTGGCGATACCATTGAAATTTTTGCCAATACAAAAGGACACTCAGGAAATGTTCAAACAACATCAACAATAGTGACTGCCGACATCCTCCATTATCCGGATAATGACCCGATAGGAATCATAACCCAAGGCGAAACGCCCCAAAACCCTGTAGTGATTGATACTCTTGTTATGCAACCAGACGGTTATCACGATGATTCTCAAGAAGTCATGGTTTGGTCAGGAACATATACCGTTCCTATCAATTCTCTTGGCGGAGTTTATGGTGCCAGTATCTCCATGGAAGAAGGCGGTTTAACGGCAACAGATAATCCAACCCAGATTCCTGATAAATTAGTTTCAGAGATTGAACAACTTCTCCAAACTATTGACGATACATGGGATTCAGCCAATCCAACTATGGATATGAAAGCAGTGTTCGACAATCTCAATTCATCAGGCACGAATAATGGCGGATGGACACAATTTGTCGATGATGCAACACGCGGCTCAGGATTAGGCGGCAGCGCCCAATTGTGGAACAACATGCTTTCTGCAGGATATAATAATCCTGGATATGACATGGTAGAAGGCGCTAAATTCCTTGAAGCTTTAATGGAGTTTCTTGAATCCTCAGATCTCGATGCCGGAATGGCCTTTTTGACCGGATTATTTGTCTACGGTAATGAATTCCCGCTTCCCAGAACAATCAACGATTTTAGTGATGTAGCAGATTATATATCGTCTTTTGATCCAATCGAAAACTTCACTAGATTCGCTGGAACAGAAGACTTCTCTGCAGCCTACGATGCCATGTTGGGCAGCAATGAGTGGCAAGAACTAGAAACAGCATTAGACAATTTAGCAGATAATACTGCGGTGTTCGAGTCAGTTCAAACAGTGCTTCGAAACATCGCACTATTATCGGTTTCAATTCACCCCGAAGCAATAATTGCTGGCTTTGAAGCATGGGTCGAGCCATTAGCAAATGATGATTATAACAACATGACGCCATTCCAAAAGTTAATTGTTAGTTGGTCAGAAATGGACGTTAATATCGTTGATGAAGACGGAGATGAGTTTCCCGATAACATAATTTGGGAATATGAATTACTGCTTAATACAACAGAAGGATTACAATGGCAGGCAAAAATGGAATCATC
>DUJK01000074.1:0-2641 GCA_013329925.1 Candidatus Poseidoniaceae archaeon | reverse complement strand
TTGCAGACGGATTTGACGACTTCAACATGTTTGACATTGACCTGCTCACAATACTTAGGGACACAATTGAGGACCCAACTTGGCAAGACGCTGGCGAGGCAGTGCAAGAGTTTACTCAATGGGCCGCTAATGCCTCAGTATCCCGTAATTTGGAATGGGAATATGATTGGGAGTCAGAAGAAGATGACTCCGGTGAAGATGGCGATGATACTGACAACGACAACACCGATAATTATCAGTATGTGATATTTGATAACCTACACCCAATACAAACTTTCGAACTTAACAAATATCATCTGGACCTTGGTTTTGAACTGAGAATTGAAGGCGGTTTTCATAATGATAATGATTATCCAGATGATTTCAATATGACAGTAACTAACGATGCGGGTGATGTTACCAATGTATTACTGGTGCGAAATCATGACCATCATAATTCATATTATGGTAGATTTACTGCTGCTGACATTGCGGTAAATACCTACAGTTTTAGTCAACCACTGGAAACATATCGTCCGCCATGCGCCGATTATGGTTGTGTTGTTGACCGAGCCGAGTTTGAATTTAAGACACTACAACCATCTTTGATAGAATCAATGCCGCTTGAAGTAATGGATGAGATTTTCCTAGTTTCAGCCGTGGGAGTAATTGTTGATCAGGATGAAACCTTGTTAGTAAATGAGCCATACAACGTTGAATCAACCACTTATGATGCCGTTGACGGGGCTTTATCTGGTGCCAATGTTGACGCCGCAATACTTCGCGTTTCACCAGGACTAGGAGCTTCTGCTGCGTCTACATTATCGGCGGATGGTGAACTTACAATCAATAGTGCTGAGCCATCAACCTTGACAGGAAATTATGGTGGAAGCGATGCCATTGACTTCTTGTCAGTTAGCATTGAGCCGCGCACCCAAGACTCTGAAGATGGAGATTTGAGCGACGACCAAGCTGCCTTTTCAGGCAGCATAGATTACGCCGGCGATAGTACAACAGGCTGGGATTTGTCTGCTACATTAAGCGGACAGTACTCCCAATCAGACCGCGGAGTCGCAATAATCACCACTAGCGGGGAAACGGCAGAAGGCTTAGAGTTCTCTTTTAGCAATGAAATGCCATTACCAAGCACCCCACCATGCACAATTACTAGGGGCAATGAGTGGAGCTCTAATGAAATCAATATTGAGATGAATTGGAGAAACTACTACTACGACACTGAGGATTACAGAGAGTACTTCGACCCCACAGAAGCAGTTTCTTACACTATAGATTGGGGAGATGGTACAACCACTACCGACACTATTAGCAGTTCACATGCAGATTTTGGCGACTCTGGACAATATCAAACGTCACAAAACCATTACTACAATCCCTCCACTTCAGGGCAAGAATCGTATAATATTGTTATAGATTATGAATTTGAATATGGCGCCCACTACTATCACAGCATGGTTTACAAAGAAAACCATGGATTTGAGTATTATGATGAGGAAGGCAATATGTACTACGATGGATGGTTTGCAACCAATGAAGAGTGGCTCTATTGCCGTCTAAATGAACCAGAAACCTCGGCAACCCCTAGCGCATCAATAATCAATGAATTCATCACCAACGGTCCATTTGAAGTTATGACTCAACAGGTTTCTACCTCCGATGCCGAGGGGAAGTCTTCGATAACCATCACCCCGCCGCACACAGGCGCCTATGTTTCAATAGTTCAATCTGAAGTAATCCGTGCTACTGATGGGGAAACAATTACCGGCATTGGACTAAATTTCGGTCTAGCAACAGAAGGCAGTATTCGAATAAGTAACCTAGATGTAATTGATTACTTCTCAGGCTTGCCAGTATATGCTGCTAATACTAGCCAATCAACACAGTCGGTAACTGTGGAGGCAACGGGAATATCAAATACTTATCATAAGACTACAATTGGACATTTGCCATTGGACTTATCGGTAGCATTCGAAGATGTTTCGTGGGCGGCTGAGCCCAATATCCAAGACATCACATTCAACCCAGGAGAAACCAGCCGTAGTGTACAATTAACTCATGGAGCACCACTGTCGCTGATTGGCATCTTCTCTACTGAATCAGACTCACAGGGCGAAGTAAGTATCGATCAAACCTTATCACCCCTAGCCGTTCACTTTGGTTTGATACTTCATAACCCGCAAGAACTAGCAATCAATGGAGCCCTAGGCCCTGGACAGACGACCAATATTGCGTTATCAGAATCTATTGAGCAGGCTAATAGAATCCTTGCAGTAGCGTCACCAAGCCATGGCTTTGACCCAGCAACCGTTGACTTCTCAACCATCACCGAATTACTTTCAAATGAAGCATTAAGGCCAGCAACAGATTGGCCAGGGGTTGAAGAAAATATAGTTTCAGTTTGTGAAGAGATTGACCATTACGGCGATCACGAATGGAACCCGGAGACGGAGAATCATGAGCCAATGCTTAAGATAACTGTGCGACATCAATCTGAAGCCATCGATTATGGTAACTATGAAGGATACAGTTTTTCCATGACTAATCATGATTTAGTGCACGTTGAAACCGGCCAAAGTTATGACCATCTGCCCCTAAGCACTAGCAACAATGGGCAACCCCAAACCTCCATTAGACTTAATTATCC
>DUJK01000132.1:4376-12722 GCA_013329925.1 Candidatus Poseidoniaceae archaeon | reverse complement strand
ACATATCCTCTGTGCATATCTGATGTTATGGTAGTAGTCTGATCTGTCCAATCTAACCATGACCACGGCTGGTCTTTTCTTTGCTTATGCGATATTTCTCTAGCCACGACAAAGTAGTGATTGTTTATTTGATTATCTTGAATATTTTTTCTTAAATCCTCAATCGTGTTCTGTTCAATTATATGATTGAGCCAAGCACCTTGGCCAAGCCAAGTTGAAAATACTAATCCACTACTTTGTTGACGACACTTTTTTCCATCTCGTCGAAGATGATACTTACTTGGTGCATATTGGTGAGTATTGGCTATCAAAAGATCGTTCATCGCTGGGTCGGTCGTAAATCTGTTACCAGAAGTTGTGTCAATTATTGCTTGTAGTCTGGGTATTTGGTTGATTATTGCCTTTCCAGAAAGTGCGGTCACGATATCGGCAGAAAAAGTTTCAATATTTGCATCCATATAGAAACCAAAGCTTCCATTAGGGTCATCATCGATTGGGTGTGAATTAACTCCAATAACAGGTGTTTCAGCATCGATATTGTGAGATATACTGGTAAGAGTACCATCTCCCCCAAGAACGATAACCAAATCACGTCCAATGAAATCCGCTCTTCTTACCTGTTCTCTTGCTCTTAAATCAAAACTAACATCATAGTCGTGTTTAACTTGATTTAGTATTTCGGTTACCTTACGAAGACTTTCATCATGAACTTGTTCAAAGTTTTTTTTGAAAACTACAAGCACGTCTGTCAAAAGGTCCGCCTCATATCTCGCAAGTGTTCTTCCTTCTTCAAGACAACCATCTTTGACGGTTTATACGATAGTTGAATAACTGTTACTACCACCGACACACATGCAACCTAGTCCATGGGACGATTTACAAACTGAAGGCTCCGCTCCTCAAGTAATGATAGACGGGCAAACTGCACAGATTTCTACGGGTTTCAATAACCAAGTAATTCTTTTGCAACCACCATCTTCTGCTGCTAAAGTCATTGGTATATTGCTGATCATTTGGGGTGCCATCAACGCGATATTTTTGCTGTTGGCCGCTGTTGGTTGGTCTAGTAGCGAAATAAGAGAAGAACAAGGTATTACTACTTCAAATATCATATTAAACAGTGTTTCGGGAATCATTTCAGTTGCTACCTCGATACTTGGTGGGATTTGGATGATGAATTTTCAACGAAAAGGGGTCTATCTTGTATTGATTGGAATCATTATTGGCTTCTTATTCTCTATTGCTCTTTCACTAACCGGTAATACTGATGCAGCAGCTGCTAATGCCGATATGAATGAAGATGTGGTAAGTGGTATCGCAATTGGTATTAGTGCTGTGTGTAGTGCAGTATGTGGCTTAATTGTCGCAATACCGTTAATGATATCCAACAACGGATTGGATGATTCTAAATTATTTGGCTGATTAGCAACATTTAATTCACTAATTCATTAGTGTGTAACAATGATAGAGAATCTCAACCTAAATGGTGGCTTTTTCAAACTCTCTACACCTTACCGCTGGTATGGCTGGTTAGGTTATGTCTTGTTTGGGATAATGGCGCTTGTTGGAATGCTAATGACGCTGACCAATTTGGACAATAATGATGACATTTTAGTAGGTTTGTCAATTAGTGCAATAGGTCTGTTTGGACTAGCGGTAATTACACCGAGTTCTCATCAAAAAGACCTGCACAATCTTAGACAGCAAGCAATCGACCCAGAGGTTCTAGAGGCAAAGGCGAAAGAAAGTGGACTTTCCATTGATAATTGGTTTCTCAAGCAAACCACTTATGTTCCTACCAACGATCCTAGCGATTGGGTACTACCGGCTCCAGGGCCAGCTGTATGGGATAAATTGGATATTTACAAGCAGGACGGGGACGGCACTCCAATAGCAGAACATCCAGTCAAAGTAGGTACACCAGTACCAGCAACTTTCACATTGTTTGGTATATTTGGTATTCTAGCATCGCTGTTTACGGTTATTGCTGTTGGAGTTGGATTAACTGAAGTTGTTGATAGTAGCACCCGATTGATTATAATCGCAGTATTGGGAGGTATCGGATTAATTCTGCTAATACTTGGCTGGTTCAAATCAAAAATGCTTACTCAAATGCTTGATCTGCAAACTTCAGTCGTTCGCTCAGTACCTCTTGGACCTAACGAATTAGTCGGGCAAGTAAGGCCATCACACGAAGGTGTGCTGAGAGTTGTTGTTGATGGTAATCAAAATATGTACATGGAAAATATGGTGGGATTCCGTTGGACATATGAACAAGAGCAAAAGCGAACTGTGCAAACGAAAGAAGGTAGTCGTACTGAGACGCGGTGGGTAACCATACGCGAGGATTCTGGCGGCTGTCCTTTCATTCTTCACGACGGAACCGGCGGGATAAGGGTAAATGGTGAGAATTTCAAGAGAAGTGATTATGGCGATTTCATAAAACGTTGGGATAGTGCTTTTGCTAAATCACTGGGTAAGCAGTTTGCTGCTCAGTTATTTGCTGGTTTAGTTGGTGGTTGGAGAGTTACAGACCATCGCTGGACTTTATACGGTCTGAAATTAGGTAATCCAGTATATTTAGTTGGACAGGTTAAGTCAAAAAGTAATGCTATGATTGCCGAAGAAGGATTAGATGGAACTTTGCAAAACAGTATAGTTGAAGTATTTGGTGATGAAGATGCACCTGGGGCTAAAGCAACATTAAAGCGAGGCACTGAACTAACCAACATCGGTCGTTCAAGGTCAACGGTAGAAATGATTTTACCAGCAATGATTCTATTTTTGGGTGCAATTTCTTTACTAGTTTTAGCATGAAGTTCAAATCCTTGTTATAATTCGCTATGCCATGGAAGAAGTGGTAATTGTTGGCGGAGCTAGAACACCGTTCTGTGAATGGCAGGGTGGAAAGCGTGGCGATGGCCAACCAGGTGGCTTATTAAAGGATTATAGTGCACTAAAGCTTGGAGAAATTGCCATTAAAGGGGCACTTGAAAAGACTAATACAACACCTGATTCAGTGGACCATGTCGTCATGGGCTACGCCTTGCAAACATGCGATCAAGCAATATTTGGGGCAAGACATGCAGGTTTAGGTGCTGGAATACCCCAAGAAGTTCCAATGCTAACATTATCTAGAATATGTGGTAGTGGTGTTCAATCGATAGTTACAGGTGCACAAATGATCATGCTAGGTGAAGCACAGACAGTAGTGTCTGGTGGGATGGAAAACTTGTCACAAGCACCACACGTACTACGTGGAATGCGAGATACTTACAAACTTGCAAGACCACCAAAAGCAGAAACAGTATTAGAAAAAGACATGGAAGATTATCTCTTCACAAACTTACTTGATGGAATGTGTGGTTCATTCATGGCGCAAACATCAGATGAGATTTGTAAAAGAAAGGGTGTCACAAGAGAAGAAACAGATGAGTTTGCTGCACTTTCACACTCCCGGGTGGCAAGTTCTATAGAAAACAGTATTTGGGAGCAAGAGATTGTAAAAGTCGGTGATATTGGACATAAAGATGAGGATCACGTTGTTCATAATTGTACCAAAGAGTCATTGGCTGAACTGAGAACGGCATTTGGACCTGAAAGCCTGGTTACAGCCGGCAATGCTTCAGGAGTTGTCGATGGAGCAGCGGCTGTTGTGATAAAATCTGCTAGCAAAGCAAAACAAGATGGCGATAAACCTCTGGCGAAGATAATCTCTTGGGGTATTGTAGGGTTGGAGCCCGCAATAATGGCATATGGTCCAGTTCCGTCATCCAAGAAGGCCTTGGAACAAGCAGGTTTGACAATTGATGATATTGACCGCTGGGAGATTAATGAAGCATTTGCAGGTCAAGCAGTGGCCTGTGTCAAGGACCTTGGACTTGATATTAACAAAGTCAATGTTAACGGCGGAGCTGTTGGTATTGGTCACCCACTTGCAGCAACTGGAACAAGATTAGTTCTAACCCTGGCCCATGAACTCAAGCGTTGCAATGGTAAATATGGCGTTGCTACGGCTTGTATTGGTGGTGGTCAAGGAATTGCTATGGTTATCGAATCAATGTGATTATTACAATAATACATCGATTAGATAGTTTAACCACGTTATGCTAAGAACTCCAATAAAGACCCTCATTAACATTGGTTCACTAAATAATTTAAATCCAATAATGGCTCCAGATTTAGCCCCGATGAAAGTAGTTAATACCAATCCAATTAGCAATAGCAATTCATTTTTTAGCGATTCAAGCTGGTAACTTTCTAGCAGAGTGAAGTGGGCAAAAATGGCCAATGGAATTACCACCATCATTATGTTCAAACTTGAACCAATCGCTTTTCGGGAATCTAGTGCGCCAAAAAATTTCATTGCTGGAACATAAATCATACCTGCTCCAACAGCCATAACACTCGATAAAAATCCACCAAAGGCAGATAACGATGTCATTTTGAGTATTTGAATTTCAGACTCAGTGTTATCTTCGGGTTGAGTGGTGGTTATTTTCTTAACCATTTTGAAGATGACAAATCCAACAATAATTATACTCATTAATTTGAATATACTCTTGAATTGGTTTTGCGTAGCAAACACAAACAAAACTCCAATTAGCGCGCCGGGAATCGCTCCCCACAATGCAACACCTGTCAATTCATCATCATGGTAGCCTTTTTTACGGTGTTCAAGGCCACTTCCATAACTTGTTATTGCACTTAATAACAGTGAAACAATGATTAATTTTTGATCTAGCCCCCAACCACCAACATAATGGAAAAGGGGAACATAAAGCAGTCCACCGCCAAGTCCCAAGGGGGCAAATAAAAATGAGATTAATAGTACTCCAAGTACAATTAATACCGATTCAACAACCAGAAAGACCCACCTAGTTATCCCTAAGGGGTCTGAGTATTTATCCTGTAATGGCGGTTATTGCTTAAGAAAGGCTCATAAGTTAAACTATGGTGGTACACCCATGATGATATTAATAGTTGGTGGGTTAATCTTTGGTCTCCTGTTCCTCTTCTTCATTGGTTGGTTCTTTTCAACATGGAACAGACTCGTATCTCTTGAAGAAAATGTTAACCAATCATGGGCCAACATCGATGTTTTATTGAAACAACGTTACGATATGTTACCAAATCTTGAGAATATTGTTAGTGAATTTGTCGATCATGAAAAAGAAATTTTTGGGGAACTTGCCAAGGCTAGGCAAATGGCAACGGGTGCATTACAAAATAAGGATGTCAAAGGAGTAGCAGCTGCAGAGTCAATGATGAGTTCAATGATTCCTCGGATTAACGCAATTGCAGAAGCATACCCAGACTTAAAGTCTGATTCAAATTTCATCAATATTCAAAAGGAACTGGTGGCAATAGAAAATCAAGTTGCTGATCGAAGAGAAATGTACAACTCACAAACCACAGCATTCAATAAAACCATACAAATGATTCCAACAACTTTTGTTGCATCTGTCAAAGGTTGCCAAAGAAGAGACTTGTTTGAAGTACTAGGTGTTGCCAGAGAGGCTCCGGCTCTATTTCAAGACTGAAATTAATACAACCGTGGTGTTGGCATGTTCTTGATATTTGGCTCTAGCGGCCTTGGATTACGGCTTGCTAAATGGTGTTCAAGGCGCAGAAATTGTACGCTTGTTGGGATGGCCCAAGCCCTTCCCATTGGGCAGGATCTAGAGAATTGTGAGATAATTGCCCTACCGGGTCCAGTAAAATTGGCAGACTTACCACTTAACAATCATTCACCAACGGCTATTTTGTATTTAGATGATAAGTCATTAAGTGACGAAGACCCATTAGGTTCGATAAAAAGTAAGTGGCCTAAATCCCCAATTCTAACCACTATTCCAATGGAAGGCGATGGTTATGATTTGATTAGTATTGATGATATTTCATTTTCTGCAATGCAAGATCGTATCAGGGGGTGGGAAAGAAATGAAGGTGCGTCAAGCCTTGAAAATTACATTTCCAGCTTGACAGGTGGTAGTAAAGTCACTATTTTCTGTCATGATAATCCCGACCCAGACGCTCTTGCCTCCGCTTTGGCGATGAATGAATTATTTTCAAAACACGGCCATGACTCACAAATTGTTCATGGTGGTATGATTGAGCATCATCAGAATCAAGCAATGGTTAGACAACTTGAAATTCCCGTACGCAGACTTATTCTAGATTGGGAAATTGCTGATGTAGTGAAAGATTCTGACATTATTGTGGCTGTTGATTTTCATCGCCCTGGTGCAAATAATATCATCCCTAATGACTGTATTCCGCATGTAATAATTGACCACCATTCAGTGGATGAACCAGTTACTGCAGATATGGCAATGGTTAGTTCAGAATACTCATCAACTTCATCAATGGTGGCATCTTTATTGATGGATAGTGATTTTGAGATGACTGCTCGGGTTGCCACAGCTCTTGCGTTTGGCATTAAGACAGATACACTTGGTTTCACTCGGGATTTCAATGCAGTTGACATCCGGGCATTGCTGTGGATAAATGCTTGGGTTGATAAAGATATATTGCGTTCTATAGAAATGCCTCCGCGTTCGGTGGAAGCGCTAGAGTCATTTACTGAAGCCTTAAACAACAAGATTCAGCATAATTCTACGATAATTGCTCCGGTATCTAATTTGAAAAATAGAGACTCTTTGGCACAAATTGCAGATTTCCTTCTGCCTACTGAAGGGGTTGACACAGTAATTGCCTTGGGAACTAGGAGAGGCAAAGTTATCCTCTCAGTACGCTCTAATAGGGACGGCCTACATGTAGGTAAGACTCTTTCAAGTAATTTCCCAGATGGTCTTGCTGGTGGACATAGAACTCTTGGAGGAGGACAAATTCCATTTGAATTTGTGATTGGTAAATCTGCTGATGATGACGCTAACTTGGAAAATACAGCAATGGAGTCAACAGTCAATATAATGAGAGATCTTTTTGCTCAATGAGGTGGTAATATTACAAATTCATCCATAGTTGAAGTAAATCCTAATTTACGCTTGCTTGGAACAGCACACGTTTCTACTAAAAGTGTTGAAGCGGTAAAACAACAAATTGAAGAATTTCAACCAGATGTAGTTGCAGTTGAATTATGTAAGTCGAGATATGACTCTTTAGTTAGCGGCAGGCGTTTAGACAAAGAAGGCTTGCTTAAGGTGATAAAAGAGGGCAAAGCGCCTTTGGTTTTATTGCAATCATTACTTGCTGCAGAGCAGAGAAAATTAGGTCTTGATGAAGGTCAACAACCCGGTGCTGAATTACTTGCTGCTGTCAATATAGCTGAACAGCAAGGATTGGAAGTAGAGTTAATCGATCGAGATATTCAAACAACTTTGCGTAGGGCTTGGAAGAAAATGAAATTTACCGAGAAGTTCAAAATTTTGTATTCGATGCTTGGCGAAGAAGACGACGAAGAGGAGATTAACTTAGATGAAATTCTTGAAGACCGTGATATACTAACTGATTTAATGAATGAATTAAAACAGTTTTCACCAGGTGCTGGGTCTGTCTTGATTGATGAAAGAGATTCATTTTTGGCGCAAAAGATTTTACAAATAAATCCCGAAAAAAAGACATTGGTTGTAGTTGGTGCAGGTCATTTGAATGGTGTTGAGAGTTACCTTTCGAATTCTAAACCTACAGAATCATTGGCTGAACTTGAACATATCCCGAATAAGTCCTTGGTAGCCAAAAGCATTCCTTGGCTAATTCCTATGTTGGTATTTGGCTTATTTGGTTTCTTTGTTTACAGTGGAAGTGGTGTTGATCTAGTTGAGTTATTTACTGTCTGGACCTTGGCAAACGCATTATTTGCGGCAATTGGTTGTATTATTGCTAGAGGTCATATTTTGGCTATAATGACTGCTGCTTTAGCATCTCCAATAACATCACTAAACCCTACGCTGGCAGCAGGTTGGTTTGCTGGTTATGTTCAACTAAAAGTTGCAGAGCCAACAGCCGAAGAGTTACAGCAGTTCCTAAAATTAGAGTCATTAGGCAGTTTTTGGTCAAATAAAGCGGGTAAAGTATTACTTGTAACTGCCCTGACTAACCTTGGCAGCATGTTAGGTGCTTGGGTCGCCGCTGCAGGTTTGATTGGCGGAATTTAATCTTGTAGAGTGCTTAGTACTTTGAAAAAATCTTGATGTTCATCCACATCATGAACACGTAATATGTCAACACCTTGCGAATGGGCATATGCAGATGTGGCTAGGGTCCCAGACAATCGGTCGATACTGTCTTTCTTTCCTGTAATCAATCCAATTACCGATTTTCTAGATGTGCCCCAAAGAACAGCAAACCCATTTTCTTTCAAGCGGTTGGTAGATTTCATTA
>DUJK01000132.1:0-3984 GCA_013329925.1 Candidatus Poseidoniaceae archaeon | reverse complement strand
TCCAGCAATAATTGAGCCTTATTTTCAAGATAATCAGTAACCTCATCAACTACATTTTCATAATTTGGATTAGTTTGCATACTGCTTGGTTCTCCTTGCATGTGCATAATACAAATAGCACAGCCATATTCTACTACCAGTTCGATCATTTCATTACTTCTCAAACCAGATACATCATTAATCATGTCTGCTCCGTTTTCTAATGCTCTGCGGGCAACTTGGTGATTTCTTGTATCTACTGAAATCATAGTTTCTGGATGTAATTCTCTAAGTTTCGATAATACCGGAATAACTCGGCTAATCTCTTCATCGATGGTTACGGGTTCAGCACCTGGTCTAGTAGATTCACCTCCAATGTCGATCCAAGTTGCACCTTGTTCAATCATTAATTTGGCTTTAACAATTGCATTTTCTACCCCATTAACCCGGCTTTCACTAAAGAATGAATCTGGAGTTAGGTTTAATATTCCCATCAGAAAACAATTATCATTTAGTGTTCTATTTATTTTACTTGAGATTACACTTCCGCGTTTTGATTGGGGTGTCAAGTTCTCACTCATCAACTGGCCCAGTTCGATAGATTTGATAAGTTGTGACCTTCAAGGTCTGCCAATGTCGGATGGGGAACTTATGATTTCTGAGGTTGGTATTTCGGATGAAACTGCTGAAGATTCTCTAGATTCTATGTCTGAAGCGAGCATTGAGTTGGCAACTAGACTAATTACTAGATTAAAACCAGATGATAGAGCGTCAATCTTCAAAATGATCGCAAATAAAGCATACTTTAGTGGCGGACTTGGGACAATAATACTGGTATTTTGGTGGTTGACAGTTGATACCAGTAGCGATGACCTTTCCACTGGTGTCTCAACTTTTTTTAATCTAGATTTTTCAGAGGTAGCCCTGACTGTAATTGGCTTGGGACTTCTATCATCTCTATTGAGGGATTTTAGTAGAGAATTAGGCCAACTTGCTCCTGCATTATTATCCGGTGCACTGATAATTCTCTGTTGCTTATATGTCTTAGAACCGATTGCTTTGGGATTATTAACAGATGAATTAACATCATCAGATGGCGTTTGGCGTACAGCGAGATTAGCTTTGTTGTGGTTAGGGATCACATATTGTGCTCATTTACTTGTAGATGCTTCTTTACTTGCTTGGTTGAAAAAGTTCTGTGATTCAAAAGGTTTTGAAATCGCACCACCATCTGGGCGAGCTGACGGGCAAAATGGACTTGTTTCTGATGATGCATAAGCCACTAACATGGTGTTGAGATGTCTAATATCGATATAGAAGTTCTAAGACTTGGCCACCGTAGAGGTCGAGACCCAAGAATTACTACTCACTTAGCGCTAGTAAGTCGGGCAATGGGCGTTAGTGAATTTCTGCTATCTGGTGATGAAGATGACAAGCTTTTCGAAAATGTAGTTTCAGTGAACGAAAGATTTGGGCATGGATTAACTTGTCGTTACGAAAAAAATCCGCTCAAATATTTGAGAAGCATTGTCAAAGGTGATGAAAACAGGCCAAAAATTGTCCATTTAACCATGTACGGTGAACCATTCAAATCAACAACTCCAAGCATACCAACTGAAAATGGAGTAATTGTCATTGTTGGAGGTGCCAAAGTTCCAGGAGAGATATTCAAGATAAGCGATTATAATATTGCTGTGGGAAACCAACCGCACTCAGAAGTTGCCGCTTTGGCCCTATTTCTTGACGCCTTGACAGATGGTGATGGCTTTAATCAAGAATTTCCAAATGCAAAATTAATTATTCATCCTTCTAAGAGTGGTAAAGACGTTAAAGAAGTAGAATAGCATAGTTAGTGAGTATATACTTATCTAGTTTTATAGCAGGCAATTGTTGCTAACAATGCGATATGTGCTTAGTCTGAAACTAATTCTCATCAATCCCAATTATTATTTGAGTCCATTTTTGACAGAGTTTAATGTCGATGCCTTTGGGAGCCGCCGGTAGTTTCTGCCCGGGCTCACCAAATCAAAAAATTTCCACTTATCCCACCTTTTTAGATGCGGCAGACGGTCTGTTAAATGGTACTGAATTATATCCTCAAGCCAATGGTCCTGGTGTCCTGTTAACTGCAGATGGTGGCCGATATGAAGGGGATTTATTTGGGGCCGAAAAAATCGGTGAAGGGGAACTTGTTTTCACTACTGGGATGATGGGATATCAAGAATCTTTGACAGACCCATCGTTTGCTGGGCAAGTTTTGACTTTCACCTATCCGTTAATAGGTAATTATGGTGTTCATATAAATCGCTCTGAATCATCCTCAGTGTGGCCCAGAGGTGTTGTAGTACGGCACGCAATGAAACAACCAGATCATAGAGATTCTGTCGCAACCGTAAATGATTTTTTGCGATTGCATAACATTCCTGGTATTGAAAACGTCGATACTAGGGCGATTACCAAGAATGTTCGGGAACTTGGCACGGTTTTGTGCGTATTTGGCCCGCTTGACAAGGAAGAACTTCTCGAGGCACGTTTGTCAGAGTTAACCTCGCCTGAATTAGATGATTTAGTAGATTTAGTTTCCATTGATCAAACTATTATCTTGAACGAGGGTTCTACCGATGACTTTGGCCGTAGAAAACCTCGTCTAGCAGCATTGGATTGCGGAATAAAATACAATATTTTACGAAGTCTTTGCCAATATTTTGAGGTAGTATGGTGTCCTCCTGATGTAAAGTTCTCAACTTTGGTTAATGATTACCAAATTGATGCTCTATTCTGTTCTAATGGGCCTGGAGACCCGGCTCACCCGGGAAAAGCTTCGATGGCTAAAGAGACTCTTGCCATGGCTGTTCATTCAGGATATCCAGTCATGGGGATTTGCCTTGGTCATCAATTGATGGGTCTAGCATCCGGTCTGAAGACTTACAAAATGCGATATGGTCATCGTGGTGCTAATCAACCAGTTGTTGATCTAGTAAGTGGTAAAGTACTAATTACCAGCCAAAACCATGGATTTGCCGTTGCTGACCCTGAGTCTGGAATGCTCGCAGCTCACCCTTCAGGGGCAACCTCTTCAGAGGTTGAAAATCTCCATGGTCAGGAAGTAAAAGTTCGCTACATCAATGCTAACGACAAAACAGTCGAAGGTCTTGACGTGATAGACAAGCCTTGTTTTACTGTTCAATTTCACCCTGAGGCATGTCCCGGGCCCCATGATGCAGAGGGTCTGTTTGCCCGTTTCAAAGAAATTGTCGACAAACATCTGGGGGTTATTTAATTGCCAAGAAGAGATGATTTGAAGACCATCATGGTACTTGGTAGCGGGCCGATCAAGATTGGCCAAGCAGCAGAGTTCGACTTCTCAGGAAGTCAAGCAGTACGAGCGTTACGTGAGGATGGGTATGAGGTAATTTTGGTAAATTCAAATCCAGCCACTATTCAAAATGACCCTGAGATGGCTGACAAGGTCTACATTGAGCCTCTATTATCTTCGTCAATAAAGCGAATTTTAGAGATTGAGAAACCCTGTGCCTTGTTGGCCGGTATGGGTGGACAAACCGCCCTAAATATCGCTAGTGAATTAGCTCACTCCGGAGTTCTTGACGAATTAGATGTTGAATTAATCGGGTCTGATTTGGATGCCATTGATAAAGCCGAGGATCGAGATTTATTCAACAAGGTTTGTGATTCGATTAATTTACCGATTAGTGAAGCGATTGCTTGTAAATCAATGGACGAGGTGATTTCTGCCTCACAACAGATAGGTACATGGCCATTGTTAATCAGGCCAGCCTTTACTTTGGGTGGTTTGGGTGGAGGTACTGCATGGAATGTTGGTGAACTAGTTGAAATAGCGACCCTTGGGCTGAGAAATTCAAGAATTAATCAAGTTTTGATTGAAGAATCTATACTTGGATGGCAGGAACTCGAATATGAAGTTATGAGAGATGAGGCAGATAATGCAATTATTGTTTGTACAATGGAGAATATTGATCCAATGGG
>DUJK01000209.1:10626-12469 GCA_013329925.1 Candidatus Poseidoniaceae archaeon | reverse complement strand
A
Organism: Candidatus Poseidoniaceae archaeon; assembly: GCA_013329925.1. Classification (GTDB taxonomy): domain Archaea; phylum Thermoplasmatota; class Poseidoniia; order Poseidoniales; family Poseidoniaceae; genus MGIIa-L1; species MGIIa-L1 sp8734u. The sequence goes on along the minus strand of DUJK01000209.1, from coordinate 12,468 downwards.
CACTGTCAAGTGGTTCATCGGGAAATCAACACATCATAACCGACCATCAAGGCGTCAAGCAGACCTATGATGTAGTAGTCTCAAATGCCGATATACATCACACTTATGAGAAAATTTACGCCGAACACCCAGTGGCGCGTAAACGCACTAAGAAGTTAGAAAAAATGGATTGGTCTATGTCACTGTTTGTCTTGCATTTTGGTACTGATATTGAGTACAAGGATGTTGCACATCACACAATTCTATTTGGTCCACGTTACAAAGAATTGTTGAATGAAATCTTCAAGGGTAAAAATCTACCAGAAGATTTCAGTCTTTATCTTCACGTTCCAACTGTCACAGATCCACAACTAGCGCCAAAGGGCTGCAGTGCAGGTTACGTACTTGCCCCAGTCCCTCACCTTGGCAGAGCGGATGTTGATTGGGATACAATCGCTGAAGATTATGCTGATAAAATAATCAAGGCCTTGGAAGTAGAACTTCCTAACTTGAGCGAACATATCGTGACAAGAAGACATTTTACCCCTAAGATGTTTCAAAGCGAATTAGCAGCTTTTCAAGGCTCAGCCTTCTCTGTTGCCCCCAAACTTACTCAAAGTGCTTATTTCCGCCCGCACAATAAGGATGCAAAAATTCCTGGATTGTATTTCGTTGGTGCTGGAACTCACCCAGGTGCTGGTCTTCCAGGCGTCATTAACTCGGCTAAAGCAACTGTAAGGCTAGTGATGTCAGACATCACTCAGCAGTAAGGTCAACTTCCTCGATATGGAATTCGTGGAATCGTAAACTGATTATTAGCACTGCTGTGCCAAGAATTCCACCGAGGATAAACAGAATCATTGAAGACAGGCCACTTGCACCAATTGCTACTCTTAGCACCACTGTAGAAAGGATAAATCCAGTATTTCTCGCTAGGTTAGTAAAGTCGGTTGAGTACCCATATGAGATCAATAAAATTAGAATATCAGCCAAGATAAGTACTGTGAAAAAGTCAAGGAAGAATATCTCTCGAGTCACTGAACCGTCTCCTTCACTTACTGAAATAGCCCAATTGGTAAAGGAGAAGGCGGCCATTATCACGTAAGTGCCCAGTAAGAACAACGCAATTTTTTGTTTGTTGGCAACAAAATTAGACAACCCAACATCTTTTGAATCATCCTTTACCTCTGACGAGCTATTAGCCCGATAAATTAGTGAGGTAGTAAATAATATTAGGAAGGTAAAACACTCAATAACTACTAATTTTAATTCCGAGTCAATAGTCCAATCACCGTTAAATTCAATCTCAGATAGTCGTTTGAAAATGTCACGCACCACAAGTAAGGTGACGATTTCAAATTGTTTGCCAACTGCCGTAGAGAACGATTCTGGTATTGCCCTAATTAGTTGGTATACTTCATAGGCTAGCAATATGGAAAATGGAGTGTAAAGCGCGTCCAATGGGGAATCAAGGAGGCTAGCAGAGCCTGTGCTAACGCTGATTACATCAGCCTGATAAGCAATCCACAGCAGTAAATGGATAACCAAACCAATAATGGCTGAAATTAGGCTAATGCGCCTAATGGAGGCTTCTGCAGGCCTGCCAAGGAGGCGTTCATGAATTGAAACAAAGCCGTTTGCCATGGCCCATTACTTTCACTTATAACATAAATAGTTGCGTTGTATTCCGTAATACGGGATTATTGACAAAAAACAGCGGTATATATTGGATAGGTAATTTCCACGAGTTATGCTGAGTGATTTGCCAAACCACTTGCAAGACCGTTCAATATTGGTCAACACCGTCGCCAGTATAACGGGCGATGGTCCAGTAATAGTTTGGTTGAAATCAGCTCTTCGAGT
>DUJK01000209.1:0-10250 GCA_013329925.1 Candidatus Poseidoniaceae archaeon | reverse complement strand
CTCATCTATCAAGCAATAGATGAAAGGTACCCATGGGCTTCACTTAGGCATCACAATATGTTACTCGATGGAGCGGTTGACTTACAGCAAGGCTGCCAAGCAATGGGCTTGCGATATGCCTTGCATTTGGCTCGTAGTGGTCATCGTGAATCAGTGCTTAAGGAACTCAGTCAAACAGCCAGTTGTATTGTCACCGATATGTTTCCTTTGCCTCCATGGAGTCATTGGGTGGCTAATGTTGGCAAAGACGCCAAATGTCCAGTTGTTGAGGTAGACTGCCATTGTGTAATACCAATGCCATTATTTGGCAAATCCGTCGACAGGCCATTCAAGTTCCGTGATGCTACTAAGCGAATGCGCAAGAAAATGGTTCAGCAAAGTTGGCCAAAAGTTACTGTAGAAAACCAAAGTTATGATGGCGAACTACCTTTCATCCCAATCGATATTGAAGCAGATATTCTAGATCATAAAAATCGGATTAAATTACTTCAAGAATGTAACATTGACCCAACGGTATTACCGGTATGGTCGCAGCGTGGCGGAGAAAAAATAGCGTTGAATAAATGGCAAAAATTCCTTGAAAACAATCTAAGTGGTTATGCTCGAAGGAGAAATAATGCGGCAGACCCAGAAGGTGTTTCACGGCTGTCTGCTGCCTTTCATTACGGGTTTTTATCACCAATGAAGGTGGCCCGAGAAGCCGCTGCGATTGGCACTAAATCCGCCGATAAATATCTTGACGAACTACTGATTTTCCGGGAACATGCTTGGCATCATGTAGCCAGTAAATCCAAGCCATATAGTTCTGCTAATCTGCCACATTGGGCACTTGAATCATGGAATAATACTGCGCAAGACCCTAGACCAGTAATCGTTTCAAGCCATGAACTAGAGTATGCACGTTCACCCAATTTATTGTGGAACTTATGCCAAAAATCATTGTTACGACATGGTGAACTGCACAATAATTTGCGGATGACTTGGGGCAAATCCTTTCCTAGATGGACTACATCATTGGAAGACTCGCTCTTGTTGAGTCAAAAGTACAATGACAAATATGCTCTTGATGGACGAGATCCCTCCTCAATTGCTGGTGTTCAATGGTGCCACGGTCTGTTTGACCGACCGTTCTTTCCTTCGATGCCGGTGATGGGAGTTGTTCGTAAACGAGAGCTTGAAACTCATAACTCCAGACTTGATACTGAAGCATATGCAAGACAAATAAATCGGTCACCAAACCCACAACAAGGAGTTTTCCTAGTGTGTGGCAATACTCTAATCGATTGTTATGTCGCTAGAGTTTTGTCAGATAATGGCTATTATGTTAATTATTACGAAGAGTCAGAAAATCAATCATTAACCAATAACGATAAAAATTTGCTTGATACTACAGAACTGCCCAAATATATGCGTGATAGGGTTGATTCTATTATGTCGAAATTGAATACTATATCGATAAAACAAATCTCGGACAGTTTGCTTCGTGGAATACCAAAGGTAACTCTTTCACAGATAAATTGGGATAAAAGTCAATGTACCTTAATTATCAAATCTGCAAATAAATCAAGCCCGGTAATAAGTACTTTTTACACTAATTTGGATTTCTTTAACAGTCTAATGGTAGATTTAGAAGAGCCTAATAGCCAAGTATTAAACCGTAATTTGTTGGGCCAAAAACCTCAACAAGAACTTACTCTTAATGAGAAGATAAATCTTTCATTATGGAATCTAGCTGAATGTATTTTTAATATTAATAGGATATTTGCTAAACCAAAAATGTCAATCCAGACAAAACTCATTTAATCACGTATGACAGGTTTACTATTTGTGAAACCAATCACTTTTTGGAAATTATAATCATGTCCCCAATGCATCAAACCTGGTAAGATGAATGACCAATGCTTCGTCTGAAATGGCATTTCAATTTGGTCAAGGATACTAGAGGAATCTTCATTCATTTTGTTATGTGATTCAAGGAAGAAAATCACAATCTTTCTGCCTTGCCCAATTAATGCTTTACGTCCGTCAATTAGTACTGCCAAAAAATTCTCTGTAGTTCGCCATTCATTCGGAGGCATTTTTCCTTCATGCTCAGGTATCCAATCATTTTCTATTTTGACAATATCCTGACTTATCCAACAAACATAACCATTTCTTTCATACAATCTTGGATGCAATGCAACTACAGTATATTCATGCATTTTGACCGGAATAAAATCACCAATCGGTATCTTACCACCGTTAGCAATCAATCTATCAATGGCTAGTTCAACAGTTTTTTTGGAAAAGTTAGAATTTTTTCGATTAGTTCTTAAATTATGGATATATATTTTTTCTTGCTCAATCTTAGCAATAGAGTATTTTGATTTGAAAGAATATGAACAATATCTTATATCTCCACAAATATACTGTCCAGCAACATCACAGATAGTTCCCCAAAAATAGTCTTTGTCAATCTCTATCAATGAACTTTGATCTCTCAAGTTATTGATTTCGATTAACAGTTTGTCGCGTTTTTCTTCTATTACATCTAATGTTCTAGAATGTTCTTCGAATTCAGATATTTTCATCCTCAATAAACGCTCTTTTTTGTCTTCTTTGGTTTCAGTAGCGCTTTTCTTAATTGCATCCTTAATTAAGTTACTACGCTCTCCACTTGGTATTTTTTCCCATATTTCCAGTGATTTATCATCCAACCAAACATTTACTTTCTTGCCCATAACCCCCTGAGTAAGTGGTTATATATTAACTAACCCGTCAAATAACGGGTTAGCAAATTTCACTTTCACTATTTCGTATTAGGCCTCTCTTGGAAAAGATGGTGTTCCGGCTCGGTCAATTTCAGTTAATGGGTCGAACAGTACCAACATGGCGAAACCGCATAGAAGCAGAATTATCAGCATTGAATGATTTTGAACGAGCCCTTAGCACGGTTGACAAACTTGCTCTTGAGAGGCTGAAAAATGGCGTTAGGATTCGCAGAACAGCTGGAGGAATGATGCCGGCTCATGATTCTTGGAAGCCAATGTTATTGTCGATGTTACTCGAATGTTATTCACGCATCGATGAACTTGAACGAACTATTGACAATATAATTACAGAAGAGTGATGTCTTGAACGGTTGGATTATTGATGCTCAGTTAGGTGATGATGGCACCTCGATTGATGTGTGGATGTATGTTGACAAGGTTGGCGTGCAACGCATTATCATACCATGGTGTGCATCAATTCACATTCATGCAACCAAAGAACATCTAGTTAATTTGGCTAGCTGGCTTGAATATCAAGAAATCAGTCAGCGTTTTTGTGTTGGTTCCATGCGGTTCATTCGCCGACGATTATCACTTGATCAATATGAGATGCATGAGGTACTCGAGGTCGACTTGACTGATAGTAGAGCAATAAGGCGTCTGGCTCAGCATATTGAATCAAGAGGAGAATTTCATCGTCACACACTATACTCAGTGGATGCTCATCTGGCTCAACGATTTTTTGTCGATTACAATATCGGCCCGTTTCAACAGGTAAATTGGAACGGCAGTCAATTTACCATTATCGACGAAAGCGAAGCATGGCCACAACTAACTCAGTTAGCAATGGAGTTTCACTATCACTCATCGGACGGCTTTGAAACTATAGATTCTCAGCTAGAAAAAGTGAAATTAATACTGTATTCTACTGACGATAACAGGATAATTACCGCTACTGAGGAGATTAGACATGGTGCTTCAACCACCAGTTTTTTACAACAATTACAATCGGCTATAGTTCGGTTAAATCCTGATATTATTCTAACTCAAGGCGGCGATTCACTACACTTCCCGATGCTGCAAAAACTCAGTAAACAGTCGGCAACTGATTTTTCTCTCAGTCGAAAAACCTCCACTCTAAAGGCAAGAACAATGTCTAGAGTCGTACATTCTTACGGCCAAGTAATCCGCAAAGACAGTTATTTTCCAATACACGGACGTTTACATATCGACCAACAGGCTAGTTTCATTGTTAGAGAAGGCGGCATACTTGGTCTATTCGAATTAGCACGTCATTCAAGGCAATCGCCACAAGACATTTCACGCCTATCTCCAGGCTCAGTAATCAGTGCCATACAAATGCGGGTTGCGATGGAAGATGGTGTTCTTGTGCCGTGGAAAAAGAACCGTCCAGAAGATACGAAAACCGCTTGGGAATTAATGATGGCCGACCGCGGAGGGCTGTATCTTGATAGTAAACCAGGCCTCTATACAGATGTGATTGAACTTGATTTTGCCAGTTTGTTTCCCAGTATTATTGCAACCCGTAATATTTCCCCTGAGACCCTAAATTGTCCTTGTTGCCAGCCATCAGGTGAGACAATAACTAAGTCAAACCTGCTACCGCTTAATATCGAATTAGCCAGCCAAGAACTCCGCCGCCGTCATTTAGAGGAACAAATTGGCACCGGATTATTTCCTTCTACCAATTCAGGCGCTCTGCCAGTCCCGGGGCTATCATCTCACACCTGCGGACGTAACCATGGTTTTCTGGGTCGAGTAGTAGCGCCAATAATTGACCGCCGGCGCGCACTAAAAGCTCAAATTTTACACAAAGGTGACCGTTTTGACAAACAACAAAATGCATTGAAATGGCTATTAGTGACCTGCTTTGGCTATACTGGATACAAAAATGCCCGATTTGGTAGAATCGAAGCCCATGAAGCAATCTGTGCGTGGGCTCGCGAAATATTATTGCAAACTATTGCAATAGCTGAACAAGCAGGTTGGACAGTACTACATGCTATCGTTGATTGTGTGTGGATTGAGAATAAAGCAATCAAAACCAGGGCCGAGAAATTACACCAAGCGCAACTATTGGCCCAACGAGTAAGCCAAGAGATAGGCATCCCACTAGAATTTGAGGACATGTATCATTTTATTGGATTCCTGCCAAGTAGAATGCACGGTGCAGGCTCACTAACTAAGTATTGGGCATATGGTGAGAAGGGGTTGAAATTACGCGGTATTGAGGCAAGACAACATTCAACCTGTAAATGGGTCAAGAATCTCCAAAATATGGCCTTGCAGATTCTAATCGATTGTGTTGACCAAGGAATTAATTTGGCAAGTAAACAAGTACCAAATACCATTTCTGCAATGCTCCACGAACAACTAAGTTTATTGAATCACTGCGGCGTAAAATTGACTGATTTAGTAGTCTCTCGTCGAGTTACTAAGACTCTAGATCAGTTTGCTGCATCAACACTCACTCATTCTGCCTTACTGCGCGCAGACAGTCTTGGCCACCAAATACTACCCGGTCGCAAAACTAGATTTGTTGTTGTCAAGCCTGCTAATAATAATCCGATGAATCGGGTAATCTTAGCAGAGGAAATTGATACAACTAATAGTGTGAAAATAGATTACCAATATTATCATGATTTAGCAGTCCGGGCAATCTGGGCTATTCTAGCGCCATTTGGTTGGTCTGATGAAGAAATTAAAATAGGCAGTAAGACCACTACATTACTTGATTTTATGACAGCTCAATGAGCGCCTCTATCTCTTCATCAGAGCCATGCTGCAGCATAATTTGTTGATGAAAAATTCTGTTGAAACTTTGCTGTAAGGTTTCTTGTTCAGACGGGATTTCTCGATATCCAGAGGTTCCACTAGGATAGTGTAATAGGCGTAATCTACTTGTTTTACCTCGCACCTCAATCCTGCCACTTAATCGCTGTGGGCAGTTTTTTTCAATCATTTTCAATAAAGTAGCATGTCGTTTTGAGTATGGTTTTGATGAAGTGATTACAATTATTGCAATGTGATATTTACTGGCGCAATGAGCAAGATTTTTCAGTGATTTGTTCAATAATGCGCGTGCTTCACGATCTTTTACTTGTTCATCTAAGTGCATCACTACAGGTCCATCAATGACCACTAGTTTTGCTTTGGTAATGCTTATTTCACTAGCCAATCTCTCAACTAATGCAGAGAATTGATGGACGGTAAAACCACGTCCAACAAATAGGTTATGCAGTAAATTATTAGCTTCAGGAGTATTGCTTGGTAAGCATTTTATTATCCTTGCAGGATTAAAGCGACATGCTCCATCAATCCAATGGACATATTCGCCATTTAACAGAGCAATAGCAGCCCAAGCCTCAGCATAACTGCGCATTGATTTGCCTCCAAAACCGCTACCCGATAACTGATACAAACCGCCTCTTATCGGGGCTATCTGGTGTTCATCAATTATTCTCTCAAGCAATGCAGGTTGGTACTTGCGAGACATGATTTAATCTGGTGTCTCTACCTAAAAAGAATTGATTAGTGACCATAGGTGAAAGTGAAAATGAACGAAACAGGTGCTAGAAAATATCTGAGCGCGAGGTATGCGGAATTATGCAGGTCTTTATTTACCGAACTTAATGCCAATTAATCAAGCAAAGGTAGCGGATAGCATGGATGTTTTGTTTCACGGGCTTGTTGGTGCTATAATCGGAGAATGTGCGCCGAAAAGCATCAAAAACCGCCGTATTAAAGGGGCTTTAGCGGCAATGAGTCCTGATTTAGCGAACATACCATTGTACCTTTATTTGGGTATGAAAACGGATAGTTTCATGTGGATTCCAAGCGCTGAAGCCTTCTATGAAAATATGTGGATTATCGAACATTGGTCGTGGATGCTGTGGAACTTCAGTCATAGTTTCTTATTCTGGGGGCTAATCTTGACCCCCATAATTTATCGCTCAAGATATAGTAATTTAATCAGTGTTGGTTATTTGTCACACTTACTTTTGGACATACCTTCTCATTCAGGGGTTTGGAGTGTCCAGCCATTGTGGCCAATTGGCGGTTCCCTCCCGGGTTGGTTTGATGCTTGGGCTTGGAATGCAGAACAAATCTTGACTTACTCAATGCTGCCGTTGATTGCTTGGGTATTGATAAAATGCCTACGTGATTACCAGTATATTGTATGGCCTTCAGAAGTTACCAAACAGCTGAATAGTAGTAACAAATCTCAGCGTTAAAATAATTAAAAAAAGGTGACGTCATTGAATTCATTTGAACCTATCAGACTGACCTTGATAAGGGTGGACTGCGCGCATGGTATAGGAGGGGAGATAGATGGTTAATTTAGGCCAACCTAATATAGATTTGACACGCTTCCTCAACGAATCTCCGGTTCACGAAATTAATGGGCAGAGAGTTGACGCTATGAGTTTGATTAATAGCGTGAGTATGATTTCAATGAAACTCGACTCTAGCAATGTTGAACATGTTAAATATTTGACAACTGAAGGTCTTTCAAAGAAACAACGATTAGAATTTATCAAGAAAATACGAGATGATCTTGGAGCAGACCTGTTTGAATTATCCACTTGTAATAGGGTAGTTTATGTTGGGTTTGGAGTTGATTGTGATGAATTGGAATCCAGCGTTCTAGCTAGCACGTCTCTTGACAACGCACCATTTGATCGTTTTACTGGCATTGATGTTTGGCGCCAGTTAGTCAAAGTGTGCAGCGGATTAGATTCGTTTATGATTGGTGAATTACAAGTCATGTCACAATTCAGGGGCTCTGTTAATTGGCATCGCAAGCATGGCTTAACCAGCGATATTAACGGTTCATTCTTTGATCACGTTATCTCGGCAAACAGGGTCATTAGGCGAGAATTTGGTTTCAACAAAACCACAGAATCAATGCTTAACCTTGCGACAACTGCTTTAGAAGAAGTAGTGTCAAATAATCCGCATTCAATCTCAGTAGTGCTAGGTTTTGGTGAGATGGGCTGCAAGGCAGTAGAGGTCTTGCTAGACTTAGGACAAACCGACATCACCGTAATATCGAGATCTCCAGATGAATCTGCAAAGCGTAATCCAGAGATGGCTGCTAAAGTTAAACTCATGACCTTTGAGCAATGGAAGGAAATTGATCACCAACCATCGCTGATAATCTCAACAATCCGTAATATGACAGCGAGTTATAACTCAAGCAATCCAATTCCGACAACTGCTCCAGCCAAGATAATGGATTTCTCTTGGCCACCATCTATTGATCCAACAGGTATTGGTGCTAATCAAGACTTGATGGGGATGGTACACTGGATTAAAATTGCCCACAAGTTAGGTGTTGAGTGGGATTATTCATCAACCATCGAAAAAAGTGAATTGATGATTACTGATATTCAACAACGGTTTATGTCAGCACTGACTGATAGAACTCAAGCCAAATTTAGGTCATTCATGTATCAGACACTTGAATCATTATCAAAGCAATGGGTGGAATATGAACATGCAATTGATTCTGAGGCACAACTTGAAGCCTTTTCTAGAGAGATTGCTACTTGGCTATGCAATCAAGACGGACCCTTTGCAACCGGTGAATTAGACAATATGGTGTTATCAACCGATAGACCAATCAATCCAACTCTTCTTAAGAGGGTGGCTAGTGATGTGACTGAGACGATTATTCGCATCAATGAAAAGTCAACTCTTTCGGAGGTTACGCATTGACCCAAATAAAAATCGGGACTAGAACCTCAACACTTGCAATGTGGCAGGCCAATAAGGTGCGCCAAATACTACAGGACAATGGTTGTAAAACTGAAATTATTGGAATTTCCTCACAAGGAGACAAATCTCTAGGTGGTGACCTAGCCTCAACAGTAGGTCAATTTATTCATGCGGTAGACAGCGAATTAATAGCCGGAAATATCGATATTGCAGTACATTCCAGCAAAGATGTCCCAGTAAAAATTTCTGATGACATCGTCAATTTAGCTTATCTTGAACGCGGTTGTACCAATGATTTACTCATTTTTCCCAAATCAAAAGATCACCTTTCATTAGGTGACTTACTTAACACAGATCACACCTCATCATTACTTGAAGCGCTAGCAGTTATCCCTAAATCGGGGACTGTTGGTACGGTTTCGGGCAGAAGACAATCATTCATTTTATCACAACGCCCAGATGTCATCCCAATAGCCGTAAGAGGGCAAGTTGAAACAAGATTGAAAAGGCTACGTCAAGGCAGAGTTGATGCGATAGTTTTGGCAGAGATTGGCCTTTTGCGACTACATGAAATCGGCGCTTTAGAGCCTTGGATTCTTGATTTTAGTGCGGTGAGAATTAGCGACGAGGAGTGGCCTACTGCGCCAGGTCAAGGAGCGATTTCAGTTCACTGCCGAGCCTTGGATGTAGATATGCTCAATCACTTGAGAACAGCATTAAATCACCAAAAAACTGCAGATGATGTTAGTAAGGAGCGTGAGATACTAACCTCGGTAGGCGGCGGCTGTCAGTATCCTGCCGGCATTAAAGTGGATGGCGATGAAGTATCGATACAAGTTTCTCCGCAAAACTGGCGTGAAGTATTTTGCCAAGGGTTGAAATTTGACAGTATGAAATATCACGGACCATTGAACAAAATGGAAATTAATTTACCCAGTACCCAGATTAGTACCACTCAACAAGTTGACAATGGCCCGAAATTAATCTCCACATTGAATTCAAATCGTTTAGCAAGAATCTTACAAAATGATGGTATTAATGTCTTGAATCAGCCGGTCATAGAATTGATTCCAAAAGCCGATAATTGGCCAAGTGGATTTATCGATAATTCCGTCTCTCGGTCGCAATGGCCCTACCTAGTATTGACTTCACCATTTGCTGCCAAGTGTGCCATTGAAGTAGCCAAGACAAATGGTGATTTGAACCGTATTCAATGGCTAGCAATTGGTGAAGGGACAGCAAGAGCATGTTTCATGCGTGGCGTCACAGTATCAATTTGTGCTAAATCCAGAGATTCAGTCGAACTAACCGAGTTTATCAAGGATAAAATCGAGCGCAACATAACTCTAATGATACCACGTTCCAATGTTGGCTCGACAGCGTTTGTTGACGGTCTAACTGACTTAGGTTTCAACGTCAAAACATGGGTCGGCTATGAGAATCAACCCAAGCAAGTCGACAAGATGCCAGTTGCCGATAATGACGTATTGCTACTATCATCTCCATCATCTGCCCGTGCTTGGGTCGAAAATGACTTACCCATACCTAAAAATATACTGTGTATGGGCAAAGCATCACAAGAGGAGATAGAATCACTGCAAAATTTCGCTAATTCAACAGTCGAAGTTTTACAGGGTCCAACTGCCGAATTTGTCGCTAAATGGTGGAAATCAGCAAGGGGTGAATAAATGAATATCAGACCAAGAATTAATCGTTGGACTCCAGCAAGACGTGATTTAAATTTTGGACATAGCATCA